>DAOVDS010000180.1 GCA_030669415.1 bacterium | reverse complement strand
GGCAAACCGGCCCTCTACTGTCGCTTCCGCCGCCTTCAGATGCGAACGCACGGCCCACTTGTCCTGCTCCTCGCGGCCGATGCCGTACTTCTCTGAGACAAATTCCCCAGTCTGGCCCATGTGAATATCGTTGTGTATGTCCCAGAGGCCGTCGAAAATCATCGTGTCAACGAGCTTGCCGTCGCCCAGGCGGTAGCCGGTGCGCGCCTTGCGCAGGATGTATGGGCCATTGGACATTGACTCCATCCCGCCGGCGACAATGACGTCGTGGTCGCCCAGCTTGATTGCCTGAGCCGCGAAGATGACAGCCTTCATGCCGGAGCCGCACACCTTGTTGACCGTAGTTGCGCCTTTCTCGGGCGGCACGCCGCCGCCAAGCTGCGCACTGCGGGCGGGGTTCTGCCCCAGGCCCGCGGAAACCACGTTGCCCATAATGACTTCATCCACCATGTCCGGCTCGATGCCTGCGCGTTTTATTGACTCTCTTACCACAATCGCGCCGAGCTGCGTCGCGGACAGGGGTGCAAGCCCGCCCATGAATCTCCCAAGTGCAGTCCTGCAGGTACTGACTATCACAGCTTCAGTCATGCCAAGCTCCCTCCCGTATCTGAAAGACAATCTCGTCCCGGAAAGTCGATATGATACGCAATCTCGGCAGGCAAATCAAGATGCAGTTTTTGAGGTATGGCCTAACCGCAGTGAGCGCAGGGCATTTGCAGAGAAAAGTATAATTCCTGGCAAGCCCCGGATTTTATATCCGGGGAAATTTTAGCCGCGCCGCTTGCGGCGCGGAATCGCGCTAACACCCGCCAATTGGCCCGGGATTGTCACCTATCGTCTATGGTGAAGTTCGTCTGGCAGGACTTGCCCAGAAAGAAACAAGACACATGAGGCGAGTGTTTTTCGGCCCGCATTCGCGAATGATGGCGATTCCGGGCTGCATCCGTGTTGGTGTATATGGTATAATGGCGGCGATGGTGCGGAAAGGTTTTGGAGAACAAGGAGTTCCGCGGGTATTAAACCCGCGGCTTGAATTATGTGGTGTTTGATTACGTGGACAACACACGGATACTGGCTTCCGGGTGACCCGCGGGGTTTCAGGACACATAAGCACAAAGAACATGTACCTTCCCCAAAGCGTTATGCGTCAAATGAAGTCAGTTACAATCCGGGCACATACAGGGGGTTGTTTGAATCAATAAGGCAGCGGGTTCCGAAAGCTGTTGAGCTTCGTCCTCAGCATATAGAGATGGTTTTGGGAGTCCTGACGAGGACGATTGAACCCCTTATCGAAAGGCCGGCAATTGTTTCTGTCGGCAAGTACCACGTGCATCTTCTCGTGGAGCTTGTTGATATTGACGCCTCACGGCTCTGCAAGCTTGGAAAAGGAAGGAGCACTACGGCGCTCAGAAAGTCCGGGTTCAGGGAAATGAAGTGGGCCCGAGGCTATCACACAAGGTTCATTGAGTCAGATGAAGAAGCGAGGGTCGCCTGGCGCTATGTCTCACGCCACAAACGCCAGGGGAGCCTCGTCAGAACAATCACCCCTGTCAAATCATAGAAACAAGCCGCGGGTTTTAAACCCGCGGAGATAGTCTCAGAATGAGATGATTCTTCTCGAGTTGAAGACGGGCCCTTCCTTGCAGACGCGCAGGTAGGCCGGCTCGCCATCCTCGCCAAGAGCCCTAACGACGCAGCCGTTGCATGCGCCTATGCCGCAGGCCATAAAGGCTTCCAGCGAGAGTTGGCATGATACTCCGTAGAACGCGGCCAAATCTGCGACTCTGCGAAGCATTGGCGTCGGCCCGGCGGCGTACACAGTCACGTCCGCGCAATCGTCGTCAAGGGCGGCCTCAAGTGCCCCTGTGACAGGGCCTCTCAAGCCTGCCGAGCCGTCATCTGTTGCCAAGATTGTCTCGCCGGCATTGGGGAATTCGCCCGCGTAGAGAAGGTCTTTCGTACGTGCACCCAGCATGGCCGTTACTCTGCAGCCCTTGGATTCGAGGGCTCTCGCCAGGAACGCGAGCGGCGCCACACCTACGGCGCCTGCGACAAGCAGTGCTCGGGCCGTTTCGCATATTGCGAATCCCCTGCCGAGCGGGCCCACCACGCTGATATTCTGCCCGGCACGCATTTGTGAGAGCATGGCGGTTCCGCGGCCCACCACTTCGTAGAGCACAAGCACGCCCGCGGGTTTGCCGGAGGGGTCTTCCTCAAGCCACACGTCATGGACGGCAAACGGCCTTCTCAGCAGGGGGTCCGGGTGAGGCGAACACGAAAGCATGAGAAACTGCCCGGGGTGGGCATCTCCTGCAATCCCGGGCGCCTTGAGCTTCATGAGCATATATGGGTGAGATTTCCTGTTTTCGAGTATCTGTGCTTGTACCTGGTGCACGGTCAATCCCTGTTTATGATAAACCCCGGCCATTTCTTGGGCTCGCGTCCCGGCAGCTTCATGAATGCATAGGGGAGAAAGCTCAGGATGTCAGTCGCACTCAGCGGTTCCTGTCCGAGCTCGGCCGCAGCCATGTCTCCCGCCAGTCCGTGCAGGTAGACGGATAGCTGTGCGGCCTCGAAGGCGCCCAGGCCACGTCCCAGGAAGCTTGCGGCCATTCCCGTAAGCACATCCCCGGTGCCGCCGCTGGCCATACCCGGATTCCCCGTCTCATTCACGTATATTCCCTTGTCATCGGCGACCACAGTATGGTGTCCTTTAAGGACAACTACCACGCCGTGTTCCTTCGCAAAGGATGCAGCAACGCCTTCGCGGTCTCTCTGGACGTCTGAAATCTCACGCCCCGTCAACCGTGCCATCTCGCCCGGGTGGGGTGTCAAGACAGTCTCACTTCTTCTCTTCTTGAGAAGCGCCGTCTGGCCGACGAGATTATTGAGCCCGTCGGCATCAACCACTAATGGTTTCTTCACTTTCTCGACAAGGGCACAGACAAGTTTGCGAGTCTCGGCATGCTGGGACACGCCAGGGCCCAGCGCCACTGCATCGGTTGCTGCGGCATGCTTGAGAATAACATCCAGTGCCGTCATGGCGAGTGTGTGGTCCACTGTCTCGGCCAGGGGGAGTGTCATGACGCACGTGAGTTTCACTTCGAGAATCGGATTCAGACTTTCGGGGCAGGCGACTGTCACGAGTCCGCTGCCGCTTCGCAGGGCAGCCCTTCCCGCGAGGCATGCGGCCCCGGTCATGCCGGGCGAGCCGGCTATCACAAGCACACGGCCGTACTTCCCCTTGTGGGAGTCGGGCTCACGCTGAGGCAATTGCGGCAATTCAGTTATTCTCTTCAGATTCATTGCTGCCTGCCTGCATTGTTAATGAGTGCGGCGGTGTAGCCCGCGGTGAAACCATTGTCGATATTGACGACAACCACGCCCGGTGCGCACGAGTTGAGCATTGTAAGAAGCGGGGCTATGCCGCCGAATGATGCCCCGTAGCCTATGCTTGTCGGGACTGCGATAACAGGGACTGATGCGATTCCTCCCACCACCGAGGGGAGGGCCCCTTCCATGCCTGCCACGGCGACGACGCACTTTGCGCGCTGTATGCGGTCGGTATCGTAGAGCAGCCTGTGGATTCCGGCAACGCCGGCGTCGTAGACAGTCTCGGTTTTCGCCCCCATGAACTCGGCTGTAACTCGCGCCTCCTCTGCAACCGGTATGTCGGCCGTCCCCGCGCAGCAGACTGTTACCAGGCCTCTTTTCCTGAACCTCCTGCGCCTGTCTGCCGTTATGACACGCGCCGTTTCGTGGTAGGTGCAGTCAGGGATTCGGGCAAGCACTGCCTCATGAATCTCCCGGTCCGCGCGGGAGGCCATTACACACTCGCAGTGTTCGAGAACTTCTGCCATGATTTTGCAGATTTGCACGGGCGTCTTGCCGGGGCAGAACACCACCTCGGGAAAACCCTTTCGCAGGGCGCGGTGGGTGTCCACCCTTGCGAAACCCATGTCTTTGAAAGGCAGGCCTTTCAAGAGCTGCATCGCCTTCTGTACGGAGAGCCTGCCTTTCTTGACGCTGCCCAGGAGTTTTTTGAGAGATTCGGGATTCATCGGCGCCCACGCTCAGCGTAGTGTCAGTTCTTTCCCATTTCAATGAAAGTGGCAACGATTTCGGCGCCAATAACGCCGATAAGCGAACCTATGACATTGCGCGCCACAATTCCACCAATAATGGCGCCACCGAGTGTTATGATAAGATACTTGGGCCGCAGCGCCCGGGCTCCGAGCACCAGCCCGATACCGGCACCAGCCAGCGCGAATATCGGGCTGTGAGTCAATATCAAGCCAAGCGCAAACCCTGCAAGGCTGCCGACAAGCATGCTCATGACCACAAGGCATCCGGAAAGCGGCTCCGCAACAACCGGTCTGTGAGGCTTTGTGCCTGCTGGACCTGCGGGCGCCCGGGTGCCGCGCTGCTGCCTGAGCAGGTCCTTGAGCATCTCGTCGGCATGTTTGTATCGCTTGGCGACCCGCGTGTAGCACTTGGTGAAGACATAGTCCAGGTAAGGCGGCATGCCCCCGACGAGGTCGCTGGGTACATCCTGGGGCTGGGGGAGTTCGCCGGTCAGCACCTCGAAGAGTACCACCCCGAGTGAGTAGACATCGCTCTCAGGCCCGAACTGCTCGCCCTGCTTCTGCTCGGGAGACATGTAGTCAAGCGTACCTGTGATAGAGTGGCCCTCCTTGGTGATGAGGCTGCCATCGAGGGCAAGGGCTGCGGAGTAGGTCTGGCTGACCCTGCCAAGGCCGAAATCCGTGAGCATGGCCTGGCCGTCCTTGTCAATGAGGATGTTCTCCGGCTTGATGTCGGCGTGGACTACGCCCTTGCGGTGAGCGTATGCGAGGGCCTGTCCAACCTGAGAGACAACGCTGAGGGCCTCCGGTACGGGAAGTCTGCCGGCTTCCTTCAGCCTGTCCCTGAGACTCTTGCCTTCCACCAGGTCCATGATGAAGTATGGTGGAGAGGCGGTTACTGAGAGCCCGAGCGTCTTTACGATATTCGGGTGGTCAAGCGTGTGCTGGAGTATGCCCTCGCTGCGCAGTTGCTCGATATAATGCTCATCGGTGGGGATTTTTATTGCCACCAGCTTGTCGGGGAGTATCTCGTGCTTGGCCTTCCAGACCTCGCCGAATCCGCCCCTGCCGATGCGCTCGACGAGGATGTACTCGCTTATTCTGTCACCCTTCTGCATCTCAGCACCCTTTTCATTTCAACCACAGATTTCACAGATTTCACCGATTTGTTTTTTTGTTTTTCCTTCCATTTCTATTATTATAATCTGTGTTATCTGTGTAATCTGTGGTTTCATTTGATTCAGTGTTCTTTCAGGTCTTTGCGTCCTTTCAGGGCATCATCGATAATCGCTCCCGATACATGTTCCAACAAGCTGCCCTGCGGCATGCCTCTTGCTATTCGCGTAACGGCGACTCCCGTGCCTGCGAGGCGTTCGCCAAGAAGCGCTGCGGTGGCGTCGCCTTCGAGGTTGGGGTTTGTCGCAATTATCACTTCCTTGACTTCTCCATCTTTGAGTCTGGCCAGCAGGCTGCCTATTGTCAGGTCTTTCTCATCCATGTCTTCGAGCGGCGCATAACGCCCCATCAAAACGTGATAAAGGCCCCTGTAGACGCCCGACTTCTCGATAGCAGTGACATCCTTGGGCTCCTCGACAACGCAAATCACATCGCGGGTGCGCTGCATATCAGAGCAGATGTGGCACGGGTCGGTGTCAGAGATATTGTGGCAGACACTGCAGGGCTTTATCTTCTCCGTGAGCTCCTTTATGGCGTTTGCCAGGTCCAGCGCCTCTTCACGCGATTCGCGCAGCAGGTGCAGCGCGAGCCGCTCGGCTGTTCTGCTGCCGATACCGGGCAGCTTGTTGAACTGCTCAATCAAATTCTCCACGCTTTCAGGATAACGCGCCAATCAGCATCTCCATCTATTAGAGTTCTCTTGCGGGCGTTTGGTTCTGCGAAAAACCGGTGCCCGCATCTCTCAGAACAGGCCGCCGAGTCCGGGGATATTCAGGCCCCCTGTGAACTTGGACATTTCCTTCTCGACCATTGCCTGCGCCTTCCTGGCTGCATCGCTGTAGGCGGCGGCAATCATATCTTCGAGTATTTCCACATCCTGCGGGTCCACGACCTCTTTGTCGAGCTTCATCTTAATAAGGTGCATCTTGCCGTTCACGTACGCCTTTACGACGCCACCGCCGGCACTTCCTTCAACGATGCGTTTGGCAAGTTCATCCTGCATCCGCTTCATGTCCTGCTGCATTTTCTGTGCCTGGCGCAGGATATTATCCATGCCGCCGAGTCCGCCCTGTCCACCCTGTCCACCTATGTTCTTCACTTCACGACCCTTCCACAATAGCACCTGGAAAGACTTTCTTTATCAGCCTGATTGTCTCACTTACACTCTCGTCAGAGGCACTGGCCATTTTCTCTTTGTTTTCCTCCGGCAGATTGGGGCGGAGAGTCTCATCCGCGACCAGCGTCACCGACACATCCTCTCCCGAGACTGTTCTGAGCGCTTCCTCAACTCTCTGCTTGAGTTCCATCTCCTCGAAAGTGCCCTTCGCATTACTAATCGCAGAGGGGGGCAGGTGCAGGACTACTGTCGAGTCCGCGACGCGGCTGAGCTTCGTCGTCGGGAAATATGCCACCACCCACCTGCTTTTCGCGGTTACACGCACCGCTTCCACCACTTCATCCCACCTGCGGCTGAACTGGGCTACAGGTATCTTCTCGGGTGTGGCAGCGGCTGGCACACGCCTGCCGGCTGCCTGCTCAGTCGGCTGTCCCGGTGGAGCAGTGGCAGGAGCCGGGCCGGTTGACCGGGCGGGCCTGCCGGAAAGCAGGTTCCGAACCTGTTGCAGTTCGGCCGCCAGCTCGCCGAGACTGCGGAGCTGGTCGGTGCGCGCCATGCGCAGAAACGCCATTTCGAGCATGACTCGCTGTTCACTCTCGCGCCGCAAGCGCAGCCGGAGCTCGTGGAGCTGAGACAGGATAAGCATAATGTCATTTTCGGAGTAGGTCTGGACAATCTCCGCCACATCATCGGGCGAAGCGTAGGATAACAGGTCGGGGCCGGCGCCGGCCTTCAAGACCAGCGCGTCCCGAACGAAATCAATCACTTCAGCCACGAAGGTCGACGGGTCCCTGCCTGATTCGAGGACCTTGCTCACCCGCGCGAGGACATCCTTCACATCCGCAATCGCTACCGCGTGCATAAGCTCGCGCACTGCGGAAACAGGTGTAAGGCCGAGTATCCGCTCGATATGCGCAAGCGTCGGTTCATTGCCGGCGAGCGAAATCACCTGGTCGAAGAGGGAGATTGAGTCACGCATAGACCCGCGCGCTGCCCGCGCTATGCGGGGAACAAGCCCATCCTGGGGCGTTATTCCCTCTTCGGCGGCAATGTGCGAGAGGCGGGCCTGGATGTCGGCGAGGGTCAGCAGCCGGAAGTCGAAACGCTGACAGCGGGAGCGGATGGTCTCCGGCACTTTCTGCGGCTCTGTGGTTGCGAAGATGAACTTGACGTGGGGCGGCGGCTCCTCGAGGGTCTTCAGAAGCGAGTTGAAGGCGTGATTGGACAGCATGTGCACTTCGTCGATTATGTAGACCTTGTACGGGCTGCGGCTCGGCGCGTAGCGGACATTGTCGATAATAGGCTTGACTTCCTCCACCTTGCGGTGAGAGGCGCCGTCAACCTCTATTACATCAATGTCGTCACCCGCGGAAATGGCGCGACACACTTCGCATGTATTGCACGGCTTGCCGTCTTGCAGGTTCGGGCAGTTGAGCCGTTTGGCAAGTATGCGGGCCATGGATGTCTTCCCGACACCGCGCGGGCCCGCAAAGAGATATGCGTGTGCCAGCCGGCCTCCGGAAATCGCAGCGGCAAGGGTGGATGCCACCGCTTCCTGGCCCACCATGTCGTCGAAATCCTGGGGCCGGTACTTTCTGGCAAGAACTACGTAGGACACTTCGGTTCCCTGCGACGCGAACAGTTGAGATGTAGAAAAAAGCCGTGCACCTCCATCGATCCCTCCGTCACACCCGCTTACTGGAGTTCAGCTCCAACCACGCAACCTCACAACACACGGGACGACTTGCTTAGGGCTGCTCCCGCCAGGGTCTGACCCGATTCACAGCATCCTGTTGTATGAGACGCAGCTATCAACACATCCCCCCGGCAGCAACAGCATGCCGGAAAAGACCTCAAAGAGGCGTTCGACCCCGCTATAGCGGTTTGCGGGTCACAGGGCACCGCTAACTCCCCGCCTAGCACGGCTTACAACACTCGCAAAACGCCTCACACCTATTCTATAGAGAGCCTGAGGGCATGTCAACTCAAATTGCCGCTTTCAGCTTTGCGGGTGAGCGCGACTTGAAGTTGCGAAGCCCCGGGCCACAAACCCGGGGTTGATTCGAACCCCGCCGCGCAGCGGCGGGGCTTCAGGTCACTTCCTGAAGCCGCTGCTCCTGTGCTCGATGAGCTTGCCATCCTCAATAGTCAGGAGGAGCGCCTCGACGCCTTTCATCTTCTCGATTATTCTGAGCCCGTCCGTTCCAAGAACTGACAGGGCGGTAGCAAGCGCGTCGGCAGTCAGGGCATCCGGCGCAATAACTGTAACTGATGGAGTCTGGTCACAGGGCTTGCCTGTGCGCGGGTCAACTATGTGTGAGACCCGTTGTCCCCCCAGCCAGTAGCCCTGAGCATAATTCCCGCTGGTGCACACAGCGCCT
>DAOVDS010000054.1 GCA_030669415.1 bacterium | reverse complement strand
ACCTCGTCGAACTTCGCCTCGACAACCAGTTTCCCGGTTCTGTCGACAAATCCGTATTTAAGGTCAACCTCCACTGCCGCGAGGCCTTCGTAGAATGGCCGCGCTTCATCGAACCGGGGTTTTATAACCATCTTCCCGGATTTGTCTATATAACCCCACGAGAATGAGCACCTCCATGAATCGGCCGAGAACCCGACAGCCGCCAGGCCTTCCGAGAAGCCCTGGGCCTCATCGAAGTGCGGCATAATAGCGAATTTACCTTTCCGGTCTATGTACCCAAATCCATTGAATATCACGCGTGCGCACCCGTGAAAAAAATGCGATGTGAAATGGAACTGCGGTTTTATTACCATTTTCCCCGACTTGTTAATAAAACCCCACAGGTGCCCGACTTTTACCGCAACCATGCCTTTATTGAATTTCAATGTGTCGTCGAAACGCGGTTCAATTACCATTTTCTCCGTTTTGTCAATGAAACCCCATTTGTCGTTAATGCAAACAGCTGCGAGTCCTTCATAAAACCGGTGCGCAGCATCAAACTTGGGGGCTATTACCACCTCGCCGCGTTTGTTGACAAAACCGCTCCTCTCAGCTACATTTGAAGTCTCGTCTAATGATGCTGTTTCGACATTTACCACCATGACTGCAAGGCCTTCGGAAAACGGAGAAACATACTCAAACCGCAGTTCGTTCACGAACCTTCCTGTCTTATCAATAACCCTCCACCTGCCATTGAACTTCACGCCGGCAAGCCCTTCTGAAAAATCCCAGACTTCATCGTATCTTGCATCAATCACCATCTTGCCGGACTTGTCCACCGCTCCCCATTTGCGGTTTTCCCAATCGCCAGCATCCACGAACGCCAGCCCTTCGTGGAAGTTGAATGCGAAATTATACTGGGGCCTGATAACCACGCTCCCTTCCCTGTCAATGAACCCGAATTTGCCGCCCAACTCCACGCCGGCCAAGCCCTCCGAGAATTCCCAGGCTGTTTCATACCGAGGCTTGATGGCAACGTTTCCCGACTCGTCGATGTACCCCCATTTTTCATCAATCTTCACGGCTGCGAGCCCCTCGCTGAAGTGCCCGGCCTCGTCGAACCGGGGCGAAATGACTATCGCGCCTGTGACGTCAATGTAACCCCACTTGCCGTTCTGCTTAATGGGAAATAGAGCTTTTCCCTGCACATTCTGTGGCTGTTGCTGGTACTTGCTCGGTTTGGTGCAACTTGTGAGGGAAAGAAGGCAAATGAGTACAAGAAGAGTTGTTCTTCGCATCGGCAGCCTCCAACAGCACGGTAACATTTGAATAGGATACCAGCTCATTCGTTTCAAGTCAAAGCTACTCCGCGTTTTTTATGGCCAGTCTGCGAGTCGCGTGTTAGAATAGGACGACACAATGGTTAGACGACACTCAGGGAGTTCCGTGTCGATATTCGGGAAAAAGAAAAAGGCCGGCGAGGAGTCAATCGGCTCGAGGCCGACTGAAAGCGTGCCGACCACGGGCGAAGAGCCTGAGCACGTGGTCGAAGTCACAGACGATGACATGGCCGAGATGCAGGGAACCGCCCCTCTGCAAGTACCCAAGCAGCTCAAGCACTTCGAAATCCTCTCCGAAATAGGCAGAGGCGGCATGGGCTCGGTGTTCCTCGCCAGGGATGTGTCACTCGACCGGGAGGTGGCGCTCAAGGTGCTTTCACCATCTCTTATCCGCAACGAGCTGATGGTTGAGCGCTTCGACCGGGAGGCGCGTGCACAGGCGCGCATATCACACCCCAACATCACGCAGATATACTTCGTCGGGCGGGACCAGGGCTGCCACTTCTTCGCAATGGAGCTTGTGCACGGGAAAAACCTGGCAGAGATACTGGAAGACGAGGGCGCCCTGCCATGGGAGAAAGCGCTCGGATACATCCGCCAGGCAGCAACGGGGCTCGCCGCAGCCAACGAGCGCGGCGTGGTGCATCACGATGTCAAGCCTTCAAACCTGATTCTCACCAATGAGGGCACTGTCAAGATTGCCGACTTCGGGCTTGCCAAGCAGGTGAAGCGCGACTCGCGCATAACGGGGACAGGTGTAATTACGGGCTCGCCCGCGTATATGTCACCGGAGCAGGGCCGGGGCACTGCGACAGACCACCGCAGCGACATCTACTCTCTGGGCGCGAGCCTGTTCCACCTGCTTGCCGACCGGCCGCCCTTCGAGAGTGATTCCGCGGTCGGCACCATTGTCCAGCAGATTACTGAAGAGCCGCCGCGGCTTATTGACATTGACCCATCTATCCCCAGACGGGTCAGCGAGCTGGTGGGGTGCTGCCTCGAGAAAAACCCGTCGAAGCGGTTTCAGGACTACGAGAAGCTGCTAAGGGCGATCGACGAGGCAATGCCGCGCAAAATCACGCCTGCAGGCTGGTATGCCCGCTTCTCCGCAGTGCTCTTCGACCTGATTGTGATAGCGGTTGTCAGTGTTTTTCTCGGCGGCCTGGCAAAGGCGGTATTCTATGCCGCCTACTTCGTGCTTCTCGAATCCCTCTTTGCGTGGACGCCGGGAAAGAGAGTTCTCAGGCTCACTCTTCGCAAATTGGACGGCAGGCGCGCATTCCCGGCGAGGATTGGCCTGCGGTTCCTGCTGGCACACTGGTTCTTCTTCGCCGCCGGTGGAGTCTTCTGGCTCTACGGCACCACGGTAGAAAGCTACGAAGCGTTCACCCAGTCCAACCCGATTACCTCAGCCCTCGTGGTAATTCTTTTCCTGCTCTACGTACTGGGGCTTGTCATAATGGCGCTCGGACGCCGCAAGCGTGCCTTCCATGATTCTTTCACCGGGACAATCGTGATGTACGACATCCATTAGGCGCAAGCAGCCGCGGCTAAACTCCCGCAAGAACGGGTGCTTCTTCGTCTGGCTGGGGCGCCTCCTGCGCATGCCTGGCGGCCTCCTCGAAAGTTATGGAGATTCGCTTGGTGACGCCCGGTTCCTGCATGGTGATTCCGTAGAGCGTATCGGCGGCCGCCATGGACATCTTGTTGTGCGTGATTATCAGGAACCGGCAATCGCGCGTAAATTCTCTCAGAAGCTGGTGGAACTTGCTGACGTTCGCTTCGTCCAGCGGCGCGTCAATCTCGTCAAGAATGCAGAACGGGCTCAGCTTCGAGCGGAATATCGCGAACAGCAGCGCTATGGTTGTCATCGCCTTTTCACCGCCGGAAAGAAGCGTCAGGTTCGAAAGGTCCTTCCCCGGCGGCCTGGCGACTATCTCAATTCCCGCCTCGAGGATGTCTTTCCCCTCCTCGAAGTACACGTCGGCCCTTCCGCCGCCGAAGAGCTTGCGGAATATGGACTGGAAGTTCTTGCGTATCTCCCTGAAGCTGCGCTCCAGGCTGACGCGGCACTTGCGGTCTATCTTTGCCATCACCTCAAGCAGCTTGTTCTTTGAGTTAATCAGGTCCTGCTGCTGGTTGGTGTAGAACGTCAGGCGCGCTGTAATCTCCTCGAGTTCGTCGAGCGCTTCCATGTTCACGTTGCCGAGGCGCTCTATCCTCTGCCTCGTGTCGTGTACATCCTGCTCAAGCGCCTCCGGGTCCGCATCCGGCACTACCATGGCACACAGGTCTTCCTCATCCATGTCAATGCCGAGCTCCTGGCGCGCGTAGTTGGTCACGCTCTCTATCTGCGTGCTGCACGCCTTGCGCTCGATGCGCATCTCACTAAGGTCAGCCTCGACCTTTCGCAGGCGCGCGGCTGTTTCGTCCCGCTTGCCGCGCGCATCAGCAATCGCGCCTTCGAGCTCCCGGCGCTTTCGCTCGGACTCGTCAATCTTCTCCTGCAGCCGGCTGACATCGTGGAGCAGCTTGTCAAGAGCTCTGTTTGTCTCTTCCTCTTCCTTCGCGCTGGCTTCGCTGGCATCCTCGATTCGCCGCGTCTCTGCCCCGAGTGTAGCCATCATCTGGCGTCTTTCGTCAATCTCGGCATCCTTGCCCTGAAGCTCACGAGTCAGCGATTCGCGCATCTGGCGCTCGCGGGCCAGCTTCACCTCTATGGCGGTGAGCTGCTGCATGAGCGATTCCCTGCGCTCCTTGGCCTGTACGAGCTCAAACCGGTTCGCCTCAAGCTCCTTCTGTCGCAGCAGGTACTGCCTGTTGACCTCTTTGAGCCTGTCTGAAAGCTCCCGCGTGCGCGTGTGTGCCTGCGCTATCAGCGATTTCAGGTCCCTTATCTCACCGTCAAGAGCGCGCAGCTCCGTCTCGGCAACGCTGCAGTCCCGGAGCAGCTCACTTCTCTGCTCGCCGAGGTTGCCGGCCAGGCTGGACAGTTCCTCAATCTCCGAGCTGAGCCTGCAGCACTGGTTGTCGAACTCCCTGCGCGCTTTCTCCTGCTTCTCTATCTCGCCCGCAACTCCGGCGAGCTTCTTCGCTATCTGCGCAAGCTCCTTCTCAAGGGCCGCCACCTGCGATTTGCGCTGGACAATCCCGCACGACCCGCACGAGCCGCCACTGATTGCCCCGGAGCCGACCGCTTCGCCCGACCGGGTTACGAAGCGCAGCGCCGGGTTCCCGGCCAACGCTCTCAGGGCAGCTTCCAGGCTTTCAGCTATGCGCACATCACCTGTCAGCCGCTCAAGCACTCCGCGGTAAGCTTCGTCGCACCGTATCACATCCACTACCCGTTCACCGGCACCGGCGGCGGATGTCACGTCACCCCACTCCACCGGCACAAAAACAGCCCCGCCGGCATCTTCCTCCCTGAGGTACTGCGCCAGCCTCACGGCTGTTTCGGGCGTGTCAACAACGACAGCTTCCGTCAGCTTGCCGAGTGCCGCTTCCACCATCGCGGCGTTTTCGATATCCACCTCAATCAATTCGCCAAGCAGACCGCGAACCTGCTCGAAGCCCTGCTCGCCACGCCGCGAAAGCACGTGCTGCGCGCCGCCGCTAACACCGGCGTGCCTGGCGATGAGGTCTCTAAGCGTGTCGCGCTGCGACTGGCAGCGCGCGCGGTCAACCTCGAGCGAGCCGCGCTCCTGCTGCAGCCGTACTTTTTCGGTCTGGCTCGTGCGCAGCTTCTCCTGCGCCTCCTCAAATTTCTGTTCCAGCCCTGAGCGTTGCGAGGCGAGAGATTTCCGCTGCTTTTCCAACTGGGCAATTGACGCGGCGAGCCTGTCGCGCTCCCCGGCAACCTCGGCGCGCCTTGCGCTGAGGCTCTTACAGCCTGCCTGGCAGCGCTTCGAATCTTCCGCGATAGTGGCGAGCTCATTGCGGATAGCGCTTCGCTCCTCAAGGGTGTCCGAACCGCCGGCGCGCAGGTCTTCCTGCGATTTTTCAAGCTCCTGGCACGCCACGCTGGCCTCGTAGATTTCCACTCTGTGCTTCTTGAGTTCCTTCTCTACTGCCGCTTCCTGTGCAGTCAGCTTCTCCATCCGGGATTCGAGCTGCGCCCGCTCAGTTACGGCTCTCTCTGCCTTCTCGCGGGCAGCCTCTATCTCGGCAGCCACCTTCTCTCCGCGCTCGGCAAGCTCTTCGATGCGCTGCCTGCTGTAGTTTATCTTCTCCTCCGCAGCCACCGCCATGTTCTGCGCGTCGGCTTTCTGGGACTGCTTATCTTTCAGGTGCTCGCCCAGCGAGTGCAAACTTGATTCCTTGCGCACAAGCTCGGACTCGAGCAGCCTCAGGTTCCCTTCAAGCTCGCTTGCCTCGCGCTGCACGTCCTCGATTTGGGCATCTATCTCACGCATCCGCTCATTTTGCCCGCGGAACTTGAGCGCATACAGGTCGAGGCGCAGCCGCTTCAGTTTCTCAGTGTACTCGCGGTAGCGCTTCGCACGCCCCGCCTGGATCTTGACGCTTCGCTCCCTGGTGCGCAGCTCGCCGATTATGTCGTCCAGACGCAGCAGGTACTGCTCGGTGCGCTCAAGCTCGCGCTCCGTCTTCCTGCGCTTGGCGCGGTAGCCGCTTATTCCGGCCGCTTCCTCGAAGACCAGCCGCCTCTCATCCGGGTTGGCGGAGAGTATCTTGTCTATCTTGTCCTGCTCGAGGATTGAATACGCGTTGAACCCCACGCCGGTGCCTGCAAGGGTCTCCTTTATGTCCTTGAGACGTGCGACCTTTCCGTTAATCAGGTACTCGCTTTCGCCTGAGCGGTAGAGCCGCCTGGTAATTGTGAGCTTCTCGTTCCCCTCGCCCAGCAGGTCTTCGGCGTGCGAGAAGGTCAGCGTCGCCTCCGCAAATCCCAGCGGCTTTCGCTTCGAGGTGCCGTTGAAAATGACATCCTTCATATCCGAGCCGCGCAGGCTCTTGGCCGACTGCTCGCCCAGAATCCAGCGGAACGCATCCACAATGTTGGACTTCCCGGAGCCGTTGGGGCCGACAATGGATGTGACACCGTTCTTGAACTTGAACTCCGTCTTGTCGGCAAAGGACTTGAATCCGAAGAGCTGCAGTTTCTCGAGCTTCATGTTCCCCTCTCCAACTCAGATTGCTGCCCTGGCTTTCTGCACAGATTCCGCAGAATCCAATATCTATTTCGGCATCCCCGGCATGAGACATTAACTTTTTATGAGCTCAGGAGTTAAGTACGCAAGATTCACAGCATAGGTTTTGGACTTGACACATCCAGTGAACTGGATGTATATGGGTATAGGGAAGTTTTGCCAGTCGGAGAACAGAGAAATGGGAATTCCTCTGATATTAGCAGACTTGAAAGCAAGTGTGAGCGACTTTGTGCATGAGATAAGCGGGCTTGACCTGCCTGACCTGTACGGGGTAACCGACGGTAAGGCCGTAGGTACGTATGTAGAACACAAGTTCCACGAGTACTTAGGGACGAGGTATTGCTATGTGGCAGGCAGTTCCGCAAGCGGAATCGACTTCCCCGAATTGGAGGTTGACTTGAAGGTCACTTCAGCTCGTCAGCCTCAATCGTCTTGCCCTTTCAAATCCGCAAGCCAGAAAGTGTACGGCCTTGGGTATCATCTGTTAGTTTTCGTGTATGACAAAGAAGACGATGCGGCTGTAAGAGCCGCCCGGCTGAAGTTCCGCCATGCAGTATTCGTGCACAAAGACCACACCGCCGATTACCAGACGACCCGTGGGATACTTGAGATTCTCGCAAGGAACGGAAACAAAGACGATATTGTAGCATATCTTGAAGAACGCAATCTTCCGCTGGATGAAATCGGGCGTGATGAACTTGGAGGTCAGATACTCGAAGAACCGCCGAAACCAGGATACTTGACCGTTTCCAACGCGCTCCAGTGGAGACTTCAGTACGGGCGAGTTGTCAAGATTGCCCAAGCTGGCGGAAATGAGGGAGTCGAAAACCTACTCCATGAGTAGTATGCCGGAGCCGGGTTCATGCACATAAGAGAATTTGGAGATTTCCAGACCCCTATAAACCTCGTCGAGAGAGTCCTGAGATCACTACTCCGTAGTGGTGAACGCTGGGCGAGAGTTCTGGAACCCACTTGCGGTCGCGGTAACTTCATCCAAGGGATCATGAGTTGCAACCTTCTTCCAAAAGAGATAATCGGGATTGAGATTCAAGACCGATATCTGGCAGAGGCACGTGCAATTCCTCCCCCGCCGGAGAGTTCTATATCTATCGTAAAGGGCAATGTATTCACCATTGATCTTCAACGGGAACTCAGATGGCACAGGAAAGGTCCTCTCTTAGTTATCGGGAATCCTCCTTGGGTTACCAACTCCGAGATTGGGGCCCTGGAAGGTACCAATTTGCCGCAAAAGAGTAACTTCAAGGGGCTTCGCGGTATTGAAGCCATAACAGGACAGTCCAACTTCGACATTGCAGAGTATATCTGGATAAAACTCATTTCCGAACTTACTGCTGAACGTGCGACAATAGCTCTTCTTTGCAAGACCTCAGTGGCAAGGAATGTGCTACAGTACGCAAGCAATGCTGGCATAGACATATCGGACGCGACCATTAGGCTAATAGATGCCAAGAAGTGGTTTGGAGCTTCGGTCAGCGCTTGTCTCTTCACGCTGAGAACGGGCCATTCAAGCCCTTCGTACCAGGCAGAAGTCTTTGACTCACTTGAGGCCACCTCACCAGTGAAGACAATCGGCTTCGCCAATGGTCTTCCCGTGTCGGATATCGACTTGTATAACAAGGTATCTTACATTGAAGGAGTGAGCCCATTTGAATGGCGTCAGGGCATCAAACATGATGCAGCATCAGTAATGGAGTTGGTCAGGAAAGAAGGGCGCTGGCGAAACAGTCTCGGAGAAGAACTGTATATTGAAGAGGAGTTCATATATCCCCTTGTTAAGGGATCGGATATCCGGTCGTATGATGAATCAACAAGGTGGAATCGCGGAGTGATTGTCACACAGCGAGAAGTCGGGGCAGATACGATGTTTCTAAAGAAGCGAGCCCCGAGACTGTGGGCGTATTTGTCCGCACATAAGCAGATATTCGACTCGCGCAAATCCTCAGTTTACAGGAACAAGCCACCATTCTCGATCTTCGGAGTAGGCAAGTATTCATTCGCCGACTACAAGGTTGTCATCTCCGGGCTGCATAAGGAACCTATGTTCTTGGCGGTTGGCCCTGTCAACGGCAAGCCCCTGTTTTGTGATGACACATGCTACCTTTTGCCGTGCCGTACCGCCGTTCAGAGCGCCACCATAGCTGCTTTGTTGAATCACCCTCTTTGCAGAAGGTTTATAGAAAGCATAGCGTTCAAAGACAACAAGCGACCCATTACGAAAAGAGTGCTAATGAGAATCGACCTCAAGAAGATTGTTGAAAGTATTTCGATTTCAGAAGTACGAGAGGCAATTGCCAATTCTCTCCTGATCATGGGCCATAGAGAGGGATGCACCTATACACCGCCAATAGATCTGACTTCAGTACTTGAATTGGACAAGAGGCCCGCGCAAGGCGCATTGTTCGACTTATAGCCTATTGAGCGACATGCCTGAGAGCTACCTGTACAGGAAGTACAGGCCGACGGCGATGATGAGTGCGGCGGCGACCTTGCGAAGCGCGTTGGTGGCGCGTGTGAGGTTCCTGGACTCGATTATCTTCTTTGCCGCACCCATCGAGGTTCCCGCAACGAGAAGAAGCGCACAGTGGCCCAGCGAGTAGACAAGCAGCATAACAGCCGCATAGAGTATCGAGCCCTGGGTTGCGATAAGCACCATGAGGACCGCGATAATCGGCACAGCGCAGGGAGTGGAGATGATTCCGAAAAGCAAACCGAAGCTAAAGGAACTGATAATCCCGCGCCCGAAGTCGGCAACCACAACCTTCCCCGAAGCCCTTGCCACGGCCAGAGGGTCGCCCGCATCACGGCTGACCATTTCGCGCGTGCTGCGAAGGTATATGCCAACACCCACAGCCACAAACACCGCAACGACCGCAATCAGCTTGACTACACCCTTTCGAGACACTTCCGGGAAGCCCCCATTACTGACTGTGTTCTTGAATCAGCTTCTTCACATGCTCGACAGGGAGCAGCCTGCCGCTCGTTACCACCTTGCCGTCAATAACAAGGCCGGGAGTCATCAGCACTCCCCGCTTGGCGATTTCCATCAGGTCCTTGACATGCACAACTTCTGCCTCAAGGCCAAGTTCGCGCACCGCCTTCTTCACATTATCCTCGAGCTTTATACATTTCACACAGCCAACGCCGAGTATTTCTATGCGCATCCTGTCCTCCTTTTTGAGTCCAGTTAGAATATGGCGCCGTAAATCCAGCCGGCAATTGTCGAAAGCAATACGACAAGGGTAATAAACACTATGGTTTTCTTTGTCCCGAGCACGGAGCGGATAACAAGCATGCTTGGAAGCGAGAGCGCAGGCCCGGAAAGAAGCAGTGCAAGCGCAGGCCCTTTCCCCATCCCGCTGCCCATGAGCCCCTGCAGAATCGGCACCTCGGTAAGAGTCGCGAAATACATGAATGCGCCCGAGATGCTTGCGAGGAAGTTCGCCGCGATAGAGTTGCCGCCCACGAGTGACGCAATCCACTGTTCCGGAATCAGCGCCGCGTGCCCCGGCCGGCCCAGAAGGAACCCGGCGACAATCACGCCCGCGAAGAGAAGCGGAAATATCTGCTTGGCAAAACCCCAGGTCGCGCCGCCCCACTCGCCGAGCTCATCCCTCTTGAACCACGAGAATACCAGTACAAGCAGCAGCGCCAGGAAGGCGCCCGCAATGTAGAACTTGACCTTGAAGATTGATGAATACAGCGACGGGACATATTCAATCCTGCGTATCTCGGAAGTCGGCACCTTCACCATGCCTGACTCAGTGCCTTCTTGAACCTTCAATGTCATTTCCGTCGAGGTCCGGCCTGCGCGAATGCCTGCGACTGAGTTGCCGTCGACCTTGTGGACTATCACGTCCCCGGGCTTGCCCCAGTTGGCGAAGACGAGAATGCCAATCATGGCCGCGAAGTAGATGGCCGTCTTCCACAAGGGCCGCACACCTTCTTCCTCAATCAGGGCAAAGCCCTTCGCCGCCTGCGCCTTCTCCCTCTCTTCCTTCCTGTGAAAGAAATGCATCAGAAGGCCAATGACAATGCTGAATACGACAGCCCCAACTGCCCTTGCGATTCCCATCTCGACGCCGAGAACGCGGGCAGTGAGGATTATGGCCAGCACGTTGATTGCAGGGCCGGAATACAGGAAACAGCAGGCCGGGCCGACACCGGCTCCCCGGGTGTAAATGCCGGCAAAGAGCGGGAGCACCGTGCACGAGCATACCGCAAGCACACTCCCGGAGACGGAGGCGACTCCGTAGGAGAGGACCTTCTTCGCAAGAGGCTCGAAGTACTTCATTACCGACTGCTGGCTGACAAACACCCCGATTGCGCCCGCAATGAAAAACGCCGGCACAAGGCAGAGCATCACGTGTTCGCGGGCATACTCCTGGAGCATCAGAAACGCCTCAAGACTGGCCTGGCGCACGCGTAGCGCGTTCCAGGGCATGAAGAACGCCAGAAAGAACGCGCCCAGAAGGATTGCGAATATCTTCAGCTCTTTCTTCAATCCCGTCTCCTGCACCAGAGAGACTATTTCAGAAGCGACATCCTATCACGAAGCTGGGTCTCGAGCACCTGCTCCAGACAGCCGAAGAATTTCAACACTCAGGGCACTTTCAGGCTGTAGAAGACCCTGAGCCCGTCCTTGCGGCTCTCCACAATCCCCGCCGCCGCAAGCACCGAGAGGTGGCGCGACACATTGGAACGCTCAGCGCCGACACGCCTGGAAATATCCTCCACGCACAGTTCTCCATCCGCGAGAACGTCCGCGATTTCCATGCGAACCGGCTGCCCAAGCGCCTTCATCACAGCCGCCCTCGCCTGATAAAGCCTCTTGTTCCTCTTTGGTTTCATTTTCCCGACCCTCTGTTCCTGCGTTATTTAGTTTGCTGCGTGAGTACATGCTCACATACTCCTATAATATGACAAACAGAACCTTCACATCAACAGGAAAAAGGGGAAACAGAGAAGAATAATTGCCCTGGTGCAAGTGATTCGGCGAATGGCCCCATGCTTGCCTGCCACTGAGAGGAAACCCGAATTACCTTGACTGCGCTGCAGCCCTCACTTATGGTCGGTTACAACATGGCCTTTTGCTGGAGGATACCCCCATGGCCAGAGCAGTTCTCATAGCCCTTCTTGTCCTGTACCTGTCCTCGCAGGCTGCGGCCGGACTGGGCAAGCCGCTTGCCACCGATTCTCCCACCGACTGCGCGCGCGGAAATTCGGCGGCCCAGGCACCCGGAGCTGTTCCCACCCCGCCGCTAACAGGCGGACTATCGCCTCACTTGGGATTGTACGACCCCAGTGGCAGCTCTGCTATGGCTGCTGCTTTAGTTTTTCCCGTATTCATGCTCCTGTTCCTCATATTCGGTGCACTGCTTGCACCATCCTGATACTATCCGCGTCCGCACCGAATCAACTTGACCGGGTTGTGGCGGGGCATTATAATCAACGTTGAAGTACTGAAGTTGAGGGAGGAAAGCCATGTTCAGGCTTGTGGCAGCAGGTGTGCTGACGGTGGTGCTGTGCTGCATCGCGTACGGCGATACGATAGTCCTCACAAACGGCGGGAAGCTCTACGGCAAGATTGTCAAGGAAAAGACAAACGAGAAGGAAGTCACCATCCAGCTTCCCAACAAGGGGACGATAACTGTCAATCGCGACCAGATCGAGCGTATCGAGATAAACGAGATAAAAGGGCCAAGGCTGGGGCCTCCTTCCAAATCCCCGCTCGTGCCCGCGCAGCCGAAGGAGAAGGAGCCAAAAGAACAACCTGAAAAAGATAAACCCCTGCCTGGCAAACCCGACCAGGAAGAGAAAAAGGAACAGCCGCTCGACCCCGAGCTCAAGGAGCGCATAGATACGTTCATCTATCAACTCGGGCTTGCACGCAAGCAGCACCGCGGCAGGCGCAACAACGCCATGGCCGAGCTTGCGAAGATAGGCGGGCCCGCTGTGCCGTTTCTCATCACGGCCCTCGAGAGCGGGCGAAGCTCCAAGGCAAAATGGGGCGCAGCACGGGTGCTGGGCGATATCGGCGACAAGCGCGCCACAGAGCCGCTCATCAAACACCTGCGCGATTCGGACCAGTTTATCAGGAAGGAGTCGGTCGAAGCTCTCTGGAAGATAACAAACAAAAAGTTCGGATTCGACCCCCTCGCGCAGCCTCAGAGCCGCAACGCGGCAGCCAGGAAGTGGGAAGAATGGTGGCAGAAGGAAGAAGAGGAAAAGCGAAAGGCCGAAGAGCTCAAGAAGAAGGAACAGGATGCCGGGACACCCGCAGGCCAGGCCAAGAAGGAACCCCAAAAGGCGCCCGCAGGCGCAGGCACAAAGAAGACCACCCCCGGGCCGACCGAGTAGCTGAGCCGACACAAAGCTTCCAGCGTGCGCTGGGACTTCTTCTCGAGGAAGGCCGAAAGCCCGAAAGCTGGCAGAGGCATTCCATCGCCGTCTCCGATATTGCCGAGACTATCGGCGAGGCGCTCCTTGAAAAGGGCGCGGGGATGGATATTGACTACATCGTGCTCGGCGCCCTGCTCCATGACATAGGCCGCAGCGTGGACTGCGGCACCCTCCACGGGTGGGAAGGTTTCAAGCTGCTCGCACAGACGCCGTTTCGCAGGTACGCATCCCCCTGCGTCACGCACTGGCTCAAAGGCAGGAGCCGCCAGCAGATTCTCGATGAAGGCGACATGAGCCCGGAGCTTGTTACAGAGATAATGTCAGCCGGCAACTTCGAGGAGCTGGGGCTTGAAGACAGGATAATCTGCATAGCGGACGCCATGGCCCGCGGCGATGAGGTGGTGACTGTCAAAGACCGCTACATCGAGGCGCGCAAAAGGTACGGCTCCAACCCCTGGATTGAAACCAACGAGAAACTGACTCTCGAGTTCAAGGACGAGATTGACATACTGCTCATACGCGACCTCTACTCGCTCTTCCCCAAACTCTCAGGCTGAACCTACCTTGTGAACATGGACTTGATGCTTCTCCACATGCGGCCAAAGAACCCCGGCCTGTCGCGTCTCCACGCCCTCTTCAGCATCTCCAGCTCAAGGTCGTCTCCGTCTGCCGCGTTGCCTGGTATCGAGCCGGGATTGCCAGCGTGTGAAGGCTCCAGCTCCTTCTCGTAACCCATCAACCTCATTGAAGCATCAAGACCGCTGAACGCTTCCTCGCCGTCGGGAACGTAGTCAAGTGCGTGTAGGTACTCAAGAGCCGCCGGCCTGTACCGCTCTGCGGCAAAGAACCGGTTGCCCTCCTCAACGTGTAGTCCGTAGTATGTCAGGTTCCTGTGGTTTTGCACGAAAACTAAAACAATCACAATAACTATGAAGAGTATCGCAAGGCGCAGTTTGCGGTAGTTTCTCGGCGGAAGGCCGTCCTCCTTTCGCAGTGCGTTTGCGCGCATGAAGCGAAGGCGGTAGGCGATAATCGCGGGCGCCGCGGCAGCGCCGAAGAGGAAGTACCCACCCGCGAGCAGCCACAGCACAAAGAGCAGCAGGAACGTCGTCTCGTAACTCACCTGCGTAAGGCCCAGGCTGTACGAGTAGCCCAGCTTGACCTTCGGTTTTTCCTCAGACCCTTCAGGCTGTGCAGGCTTCATGCCGAAGCTTCGCAGGTTGCCCAGGTGGTTAAGGTCGATAACAAGGTAAGTGCAGAGCAGGTAGCCCACAAGCGCCGCACGCGGTGATGGGTCGGGGCCGAGAATCCCCGCCGCGAAGAAGAGCAGAAGCAGCACGCCAGTGCTTACAGCCACGCGGATAACGTAAGGGAGCGGCAGGAACCTGCCGGCTTTCACCGCCTTCTGCCAACGCGGGTTGAGCTCGAAGCGCTCCATGTCAACCCGCTTTGCCAGCGTCCTGCGGTAGCGGCGGTAGCTCAAGACAGTCAGCACCGGGTCAAGCACCGCAAGCGCAAATACCACAGGAATGCATACATACCAGGTTTCAACTATCAGGCTGTAGAGCATGTTCCTTTTCAACCAAGCCGCGGCTCTTTCTCCACTCAGGCCGCGGGCCCGCGCCGTAAACGGCGCGGCTTGTTTATCGTTCGTATTTGAGTGTCTTGACCCATTTGAGCCAGTCTTTTTCGATTGCGTCGATTTTCTTGCCAAGGAGCTCTTCGAGGAACTTCCTGCCGGTGGTGTCTTTCTCGTAGTTGTCGCGGAACTTCTTGTAGAACTTCTCGAGCAGGCCCTCCTTCTGCAAGTACATGCAGAAGTAGCGCGCCTCGGAGTAGTGCAGGTCGCTACCCCGGCCGTAGAACTGCCTGGTGGTTGTGACCACGAGGTCCGCAAGCGGGACAAGCTTGTTCTCACTGAGGGCCCGTTTCAGGCGGGGAAAGCGCCAGTTCATCAGCCCTATGAGCTTGTCCGACTTCACCTGGCAGCACTCATACAGCGAGGCGACCCCCTCGTTGAACCACGTGGGTATGTCCGGGAAGTCCGGCTCGACGAGCGCGTGGAACATCTCGTGGACAAGCGTGCCCGTGCCTGTGGCGATATTCATGACAAGCGCCCTTTCACTCGGCTTGTAGTAGCCGAAGGGCGAGAGGCCCGTATCGTTCCACAGCCTCTTGGCCGTCTGGCGGTACGAAGTGTCGTCGCCGAAGAGGTAGACCCTGATTGTGTACTTGGGCTTCTTCGTGAAATACTGCTGGTACATGCGGTCAGAGCATGCGCGGATGGTGTAGCGTATTATCTGGCGGAAGCGCTCCTCGGGGATATTGCCGAGCACGATAAACGGCCCTTCAATCCCGGCGATGTAGCCTTCGCCAAGTTCATCAAGCAGCTTCTTGGTTTTCTTGCGGATATCCGCTTCTGTAGTGACGTTGGTGGGCTCCGGCGCGGGCGGTGTGCTCTCGGCGCTCTCATTCTCAACGACGGCGGGTCCGGCCGGCGCTTCGGGAACTGCCCCCTCTCGAGGCGCGCCTGCGGGAATCGTGCTTCTCGGGGCTTCGGGGTTTGCAGCAGGCTTGTCGGCAGGTACGCTGCTGTTGCAGCCTGTAAAGAGCAGAATCACAGCTACGGCAAGAACTACCCGGTTTCTCATCCTAACACCCCCTTCGTCGGGCCGGTACACAATGTCCCTTAATAGTTTGGACTCCTTCCGGCGCGGCGAAGTTCTCACGATTTCAGCTCCACCAGGATATCTTTCGGAAAGGTCGTGAGATTCACAATCGACCCATCCTCGTGGACTGCCACGTCGTCCTCGATTCTCACGCCAATCTCGTGCTCCGGGTAGTACAGTCCCGGCTCGACCGTAAACACGTGCCCCGGCGCGAGCAGCTCCTCGGTCTTGGAGAACATCGACACCCGTGGACGCTCGTGTATGTTCAGGCCCAGCCCGTGGCCCAGCGAATGGACGTACCCTTCGGTCTTGCCGGTTTCCTTCATCGGGGTCGGGTGCCCGTGCTCGTCGAAGTACTCGTTGGTCATCTTGTCGTACTCGGCGCACGGCGTGCCGACCTTGAGCTCATCAAGCACCCTGAGCTGTATCTCGAGCACCTGGTCATAGATTTCCCGGACCTCATCCGGTACAAAGCCCAGACACCACGTGCGCGTAATGTCGGCGAAGTAGCCGGGCCCGGCCCCCTGCGGGCAGTAGTCAAAGACAATAGTCTTTCCCGGCACAAGCGTCGCCGCGTCATCGCCGCGGCTGTGGGGCACGCCCGAGTCCCTGCCCTGCGCGAAGATTACCGCCTCATCAAGCAGCATGCCACGTGCCTTGGTCTCGTTTAGTATCATTTTCTTGACCCGGCCGATAGTGACCTCCCGGCCCTCCGGGTCAACAATCTTCCCGCCTTTGTCGCTGCACGTAGCCAGGAAGTCGCGCACAACGCCGATGACTTCCTGCGCCCCGCGGCTCACCGAGTCTATCTTGTCAATCTCGTCGTTGTCCTTCGTCATGCGCGCTTCGGAGAATATCGAGTTGTACGCCTCCGCGTGGACCTTTATGCTCCCTTCCTTCGAGAGCGCATCAAGGAATGCGTACGCGTAGGGTATGTCGCCCGTTCCGTAGAACGCGACAGTGCCGGTTATCCCGAGCACTTCGCACATTTTGGCAAACGACTTGACGCTGCCTTCGAGCGGGGTCTTCGCCTCGCGGGTGATTTTCATCACATCGAAGTCGTTCCAGGTCTTCACCTCGAGGCCGCTCTTGGCAGCCTCGTCGCGCTCCATTGAGCCGGTAATCAGAACCGGCGCCTCGCCGCGCTTCTTTACGACCCGGCAGCCCGTGACAGTAACCGGGCCGGTAAGGTAGTAGAGGTCGCGGCTCGTCTTCGGCGTCCCGGTAACTGTCAGCGCATCAATCCCCCGTTCTTCCATCAACCTGTCAAGGTCCTGCTTCATCAGTTGCTCCTTTCGTGCACGTTTTCTCACCACAGAGACACGGAGAACACAGAGAAAAACAAAGACTATTCCCTATAGTACCGGAAGCACCACGCCGGAAGGCGTGGTGAAAGCCGAAGCCGCCAGAAACTCACTTATGTCCGGCCACTTTTCGTATATCTTCTTTCATCAAGTAAAAGCAAGACTTGAATGCTTCGGCTTCGGCTTGTTCTCTGTACCGCTCGTCCTCTCCAAAGCTCACATCAAGGTAGACAACAGAGTTCAGAAGCCACCTGTCCTTTACATTAACTCGATACGCCCGCAAGAGACGACCTTCACGGTCCCAAAACGTGATGGTGCATGACGCAAGTACCTCTACCGGAAATATGGGATATGGTGGAAACAGAAAGCAGCTAACAATGAAAACCGGAACGTGCAAACATGCGTACCAAGGCCACCTCTCCTTCAGTTTGCTGCTTCTCCAATCGACCCTAATTCTTATCTCCCAATTACCTTTTTCAGAGGTGATTATTTCCTTGAAGACTCCAAGCTTCTGGCAACCTATCACAAGCCAAGTTGGTGCTTCCCAGACCATCCGGCGTTCCC
>DAOVDS010000078.1 GCA_030669415.1 bacterium | reverse complement strand
GTGTTTGAGGTCGCAGTGGACTTTCAGCGGGTTGTTCCTGAAGAACTTCTCGATGGCGCGCAGCAGGCGCTCGCTGGCGAGCGAGAGCCCGTCAGCGTGAATGAAGCGATTGCGCTTCGCCAGAGCGAGGGCTGTGCCTTTCTCGAGCAGTCTTCCGAGCAATCGGCGTACTTCGTCCTGAGGGAGGTGGATGGCTTTCTTGAGTTCGGTCACGTCCGCAGGCTGTGGGCCGTGCTCCGCGAGGATTGCCGTTAGGAGTGCCCCGGGCCTGCCGAGCGCCTCCTCCTTGCTTCGGACAAGGTGGGCGACGCGGCTCTTGAGCTGCCTGGGCCTTGCCTGGGCGCTGCCGAGCAGCGGCCCGCCGCCGATTGTCACCAGCGGCGACTGGAGTCGCACGACGCAGCGGTCGCCGATTCCCACGACGACGGGTGTTCGCAGGCGGTACTGCACGCAGGAAGACTCGCCCGGCAGCAGCCTCTTCTTGTCGAGAAGCACCATGACGCCGAGCGCTTCGGCCGTGCCGACATGCAGGCGGACGCTGGTGCGCTGCCCGAGCTTTCCCTTCTGGTTGGGAAGGAAATGGAATGAGCCGTCGATGATTCGCAGCGGCTCGAAGTAGCCGGGCTGGCACACGACATCTCCGCGTGCGACCTTGTGGTAGTCGGCGTCGGCGAGGTTGAGCGCGGTGCGGTGGCCGGCACGCGCGCTGTCGCGTGAGCGCCCGTACACCTGGATACCGCGGACCCGCGAGGCTTTGCGGCGCGGGAGAATCTCGAGCCTGTCGCCGGTTTGCACCCTGCCGGAGACGGGCACGCCGGTCACCACGGCGCCGTAGCCCTTGGCGCTGAAGACGCGCTGGACAGGCATGCGAAAGACGCCGGCTGCGCTGCGCGGCTCGACTTTCTGGACAAGCTCCTGAAAGACTTCGAGGAATTCCGGCACGCCGTCGCCGGTGACGGCGGAGATTTTCATGACGGGCGAGTTTTCGAGGAAGGTGCCTTTGAGGAAGTCGCGGACATCCTCCTCGACCAGCTCGGCGAGTTCGGCATCGACGAGGTCGGTCTTGTTTATGACAGTCATGCCGCGGCTGATGCCGAGAATCTCCATTATTTCGAGGTGTTCGCGCGTCTGGGGCATAACGGAGTCGTCCGCGGCGACGACGAGGACCACAAAGTCAATCGAGCTTGCGCCGGCGACCATGTTCTTTATGAAGCGCTCGTGCCCGGGTACGTCTATAATGCCTACCTCGCGCCCGTCGGGCAGCTTGAGGCCGGCGTAGCCTATGTCGATGGTCATGCCCCGCTCCTGCTCTTCCTTGAGCCTGTCGGGGTCGGTGCCGGTAACCGCCTTGACAAGCGTACTCTTGCCGTGGTCGATATGGCCTGCCGTTCCCACAGTTATGTGTACGATGTCATCCTTGTCGTGCATTGCCCCTCCCTGCCAGGCGGCGCGGGCTGAGAGTTTTGTCTTGCAAGTGACCTCGGCCGTCTGGTAGTTTGACAGCGCTATTTCACATTAGGCCGGTCGTGTTTTCAAGGAAAAACAGTTGCGCTTACGACAGGAAGCGATGTGACACCCGAAAACAACGAGCCTGACTGGCGCCCCGAACGCCCGCAAGAGTATGCACCGATTCGGCCGTCTCGCCGGCGGCCCAACCTCAACGCGGTTTATGTCGCCATGTTTATCGTCGCGCTGCTCGGGCTTATCGCGGTGAAGACGGCAGAGGTGATTATCAAGCGTACCGGGCCGGGGACGCCGGTGATTACTCCTGCGGGTGCCGAGGCCGCGCTGGAGAGCCTGGCTGCGGGCATGCCCTGGCTGGGCATCGTCAAGCTGGGCCTTATGGGCGTAGGGGCTGCCCTGCTGATAATATACGTATGCCTGCGGCTTGTGCGTATCAGGCCGGTGGGCCAGGAGGCGCAGAACCGGGTATCGTGGACGCTGGGCGCGCTTGTCAAGGGACTGATTATCGCGTTTTTCCTGGTTATTTCGCTGGGCATCCTGGGCCCCATAGCGCTTGGCATCCTCGGCATGCCGCTGGAGGCGGCCGTAATGATGGCCGATGCGGGGGCGAAAATCCTGATAGTACTTGCGCTGCTGTTCATGCTGTACTTCGAATACGGCGCCAGGCCGGCAGACGCTGGTGTAACGGCCAAAACGCCTGTTCGGGATGTCGGCTACGGGTTCCTGACGTATCTTGCCGTAGTGCCGGTATTCACCATTGCCGCACTGGCGTGGACATGGGTGGGCAGGTCTCTGGGGCTGGAATACCAGCCGCAGATTGTCATCAAGTGGCTGCTCGAATCTGATTCCGTGCTGACACTCTCGCTTATCACTTTTTCCGTTGTGCTTGTAGCGCCGGTTGTGGAGGAGATTTTCTTCCGCGGGTTTACCTACCCCGCGCTCCGCAAGCGCTTCGGCGCGAAGGGGGCGATTCTCATCTCCTCGGTCTACTTCTCGCTTATACATTTTGATTTCTTCGTGTTCCTGCCTATAATGATACTGGGGGTGGCGCTGGCATTCCTGTACGAGCGCCGCCAGAGCGTCGTCGCACCGATAGCGCTCCACTTCTTCCATAACGCGTACGCGGTCGGGACGGTACTGCTGCTGAGGTTCCTGTCCCCGTAGGTGCTGGAGGTCCTCTCATGGGAAAAGCGGGCTTTGGCAAGCTGATGTCGCTCTCCGAGGCGAAGGAGCTTGCGCTCTCGAACGCGCCGGAGCTCGGCACGGAGAGCGTGCCCGTCAGCGAGGCCATGGGGCGCGTGCTCGCAGGCCCCGTCAGTATCGGCATAGATGTCCCGCACTTCGCGAAAGCTGCAATGGACGGCTTCGCGGTAAGGGCGCAGGACACGTTCGGGGCATCGGAGACCTCGCCCCTGCGACTGCGGCTGGTCGGCCATGTCACACCCGGCGTGATACTGGAGCGGGCCGTCGGCCCGGGAGAATGCATCGAGATATCCACGGGCGCACCGATGCCCCGGGGCGCCGATGCCACCCTGATGGTGGAGAACACGGAGACCCAAGGCGAGGAAATCCTCGTCTACAAGACTATCGCGCCCGGCCAGAACTTCATAAAGGCGGGCTCGGACATTGCGGCGGGCAGCAGCCTTTTCGGTGCCGGCGAAGAGCTCAGGCCCAGGCACCTGGGCGTACTCGTCGCGGCGGGTCTGAGGGAGGTCGAGGTGCGCCGGGCGGCGCGTGTTGTCCTGATGTCAACCGGCGACGAGATACTCAGCCCCGGCGAGCCGCTGGCGCCCGGTAAGATATACAACATAAACTCGACAACGCTGGGCGAGTCACTGCGCGCCTTCGGCTGCCACGTCCGGGACCTCGGGGTGGTCAGGGATGAAAGCGGGGCGGTCAAGGAAGCTATTTCGAGCGCACTCGAAGATGCCGACATAGTTATGCTTTCCGGCGGTTCATCTCTGGGGCGCGGGGACTTCGTGCCCGAGATAATGGCCGAGCTGGGCACGCTCCTCTTCCACGGGATAGCGGTCAAGCCCGGCAAGCCGACCGCACTGGCCCTCGCGGGCTCGAAGCTGATTCTCGGCATGCCCGGCTACCCGACAAGCGCGCTCTCGAACTACTACATCATAGTCGAGCCAATCCTCGAGAAGATGTCTGGCCGGAAGGTCCGCAAGAACTACACCTCCGCGAGAATGAAGCGAAAGGTCCTCTCAACCGTTGGCCGCTACCAGTTCCTGCCGGTAAAGCTCGAAGAGGGCGCGGCAGTGCCCGTCATGCGCGGCTCGAGCTCCATCACGACGCTGGCAATCGCCGATGGCTTCGTCGAGATTGAAGAGAACGTGGAGGTTGTGGAAAAAGGCGCGACTGTCAGTGTCCGGCTGTTCTGACGCGGGGTTGGAAACGGCGCGGTTGGAAATGCCGGTTTTATCACACGTCGAGCAAGCTCGACCGCTAAATATCCGCGCCTCGGGAAACGGCCATTTAGCGGCGCAGCTTGCTGCGCGTGTAATTCAGCTCTCTACTCTCTACTTTCTCGGCCGGAGGCCGCGATGGCAGGATTGCTGCTGTGCATAATCGCGATAATCATCGGTTTCTCATATCCTGAGAGCAGGAAGCCGGACAGCTTCAATGTCTACATGAGCGCGGGTGCGCTGCTGCTCAGTATTCTGGCCAGTTTCCTGATGGGGCTAACGGCGAGCATTCACCTGAAGGCCGGCATGCGCACCCGGGCGGAGCGCCTGAGAGCCGCCATCACCTACGCCTGGCTGCGCAAGGCCTCCTGGCTGATGGTGCTGACGCTATACACCGCCTGCGTTCACCTCTATGACCTTCCCTACCTCGTAAGGAGCGAGCAGTGGCTGGGCCTCGGCGGTATCCCGCTTGTCCCATCACTCCTGGTGCTGCTGCCGTTCTTCATGCTCGCGGCGAGCAATCTCGCGGGCCTGTACGGAGGCGACAGGCTGCTTCGCGGCAGCACGTGGGGGCTGTGGCAATACGAGGCGTTCTACATGCGGCAGTTTCTTGTGCCGGTATTCCCGTTCCTCGCCTTCTCGACCGCATACGACATGCTGCAGTACTTCCCGGGCGCGCAGGAGAGCCTGTACGTGTACCCGCCGCTCCTTACCGTGACTTACGCTGTTTTCATACTTGTGCTTTTCACGTTCGCGCCCCTTCTGTTTCGCCTGCTGTGGAAGGTAGAGCCTCTGCCGGAAGGCCCCCTGCGGGCCAGGTTCGAGGAGATGGCCGCCTCAAGCGGTGTGAAGTACCGGGACATCTGCGTCTGGCACACGGGCGGCTCCAACATCGCCAACGCCATGGTCACGGGCGTATTCGCCCCAATGAGGTATATCTTCGTGACTGACGTGCTGCTTGCGCTCTTTCCGGAGGATGAGGTCGCAGCCGTGCTTGCGCATGAGCTGGGTCACGCCAAGCACCGCCACATGCAGATATACCTGGTTCTTGCAGTCTCGTTCATCGCGTTTATCAACTCGGCGGACCAGGAGATAGGCTCGTTTCTGGTACTCCTGGGAAAGAAGTTCGATGTGAGTATCGGGATACTGATTACGGCGTACGCCTTCGGCATACTGATAGTATTCTGGGGTGTGATTTTCGGGTTCACGTCGCGCCGGTTCGAGCAGGCTGCCGACGTGTTCGCCGCCAGGAAGGTCAGCCCGGCCACCTTCGGCTCGTCCCTTGCACGCATAGGGCACCTGAGCGGCGGCTCGCGCACCATGAGCTCGTGGCGCCACTTCTCCATCGACAAGAGGGTGCGCTTCATGGAGGAGGCAGCCGCCGGAGGTGGGCTCGACTCTTTCAGGCGCAGCATGAGAGCCGCGTTCGGCGTGGTCGGCGCCGTCGTGCTGCTGGGTGCGTGTGCCTTTCTCTATGACACCTTCACCGCCACGCGGCCCCGGCGCATATACGAGCGCCGGCTCTCCTACGTATGGCACATGGAGAAGGACTACCGCCGCGCCGCAAGCATAGCTGCCGGGGCAATCCGCAGTTACCCGCAAGAAGCTGATTACTATTCCGACCATGCCACCGCGCTCGAGAAGCTCCAGTACTATGAGAAGGCCCAGGCTGCAATTCTCGAGGCAATCAGGCTTGACCCGGACAAGGACTACTTCTATTATCAGCACGCCGGGATACTCACCAGGCTCGACCGCATCGACGAGGCACTGAGTGCGCTCCTCAAGGCTATCGAGCTTGACCCCAACGAGGAGGAGTACCGGCGCGAGCTGGGCAAGTTGATAAAGAAGATACACAGAAAGAAGAGGCAGAATGGTCCGCTACCAGGGAATGGTGATTAGGCCGCCGAGTGAGGCTGACAGCCTGATACTGCAGATAACGCTCGGCTGCTCCCACAACAAGTGCACATTCTGCGGGACTTATCCTGACAAGACTTTCCGCAAGTGCCCGATTGAAGAGGTCTTTGAGGATATTGATTCTGTCAAACCCCACGCCGAGGCCATCACCCGCGTCTTCCTCTGCGACGGGGATGCAATGGTGCTTTCCCAGAACCACCTTGTCAGAATCCTCGACAGGCTTAACGCCGCGTTCCCCAATCTCCAGCGCGTCGGGATTTACGCAAACGCGCGTGACATCCTGAAGAAAGAGCCAACTGAGCTTGAGGAACTCCACAAGCGCAAGCTCGGTATCGCCTACATCGGCCTCGAAAGCGGCTCGGACGAGGTGCTGCGCAGAGTGAAGAAGGGCGCAACCGCCCGGCAGCAGATTGATGCCGTGCGCAAGGCGCAGGATGCCGGCATCAAGATGTCTGTAATCGCGCTGCTGGGCCTGGGCGCTCGCGAGCTCTCAGAGGAGCACGCGAAGAAGACGGCATGGGCCCTCAATGAGATGCAGCCGCGATTCGCCAGCTTTCTCACGCTCATGCTTGTTCCCGGCACCGAGCTTGCGGCCCAGTACGAGCGCGGTGAGTTCGAGCTGCTTGAGCCAATCGAGTTCCTTTGTGAGCTTCGCATGATTGTGCGGGACCTCGAGCTTGAAAAGACTGTCTTTCGCACAAACCACGCGTCGAACTTCCTCGCGCTGGGCGGGACGTTCCCGAAAGACAAGGAGAGGATTCTCGCCGAGCTCGACCGCGGCATAGACGGCGAAGCACCCCTGCGCCCCGAATTCTTCAGAGGGTTATAGTTTAGCCGCGCCGCCTGCGGCGCGGGATGGAAGCCGCGGGCTTCAGCCCGCGGGTGTTAGCCGGCGGGTTCCTCTCCACTGCCCGCCGCGCAACGGAAGTACCACGCTGGGAAGCGTGGTGGAGACGAGGGTATAGGAATGCCCAGGATAACACGTGTTGTCAACATCGAGCGCTGCATTGGCTGCCAGTTGTGCGCGCTCGCCTGCGCGCGCGTGAACCGCGGCACAGTCTCGCTCGACGAGGCGGCCGTCTCTGTGAGACCCGCAGGCGCCTCTGCAAGCTCGTATGTAGTTGTGCTGTGCCGCGCATGCCCGGACCCGCCCTGTGCCCAGAGCTGCCCGACCGGCGCGCTCACTCCCCGAAAAGGCGGCGGAGTCAAGCTCAAGAAGGAGCTCTGCGACTCCTGCGGTGAGTGCGTCCAGGCCTGCATAGTGGGCGCAATCCACCTCGATACGCCCGACCGAAAGCCCGTCTTCTGCATCCACTGCGGCGCCTGCATCGAGTTCTGCCCGCACGGGGTGCTTGTTACAGAAAGGCGCGAGACTATTGATTAACCACGGAGACACAGAGAACACAGAGAAGAATAGAGATAATTCCTTAAAGTACCGGAAGCACCACGCCGGGAGGCGTGGTGAAGGGCCCTGCGAACTGCACCTTTTACGGTGAAAGATGAGTTGACGACAGATGCCTGAGATAGTCAGAATCAACCTGACCGACGGCAGCGTCCGGCGCGAGAGCCGGCCTGAGCTCTTCGAGCAGTTCATAGGCGGAAGCGGCCTCGCGGCCGCGCTGCTGGACGAAACCCTCGACACCCGCGCCGAGCCGCTCTCCGAGGGGAACGCTGTCGTCTTTGCCGCCGGCCCGCTTTCACCGTACTTCCCCTGCATATCGAAGATGGCTGCCGTCTTTCGCTCCCCGCTTACCGGCGAGTACGGCGAAAGCCACGCGGGCGGGCGCATGGCCTGCGCGCTGCGCATGGCGGGACTTGATGCGCTCGTAATCACCGGGCGCGCCGCGCACCCTTCCTACATTTCGATTGCAGACGGCAGTATCGACTTGCGAGATGCCCGCCCGCTCTGGGGGATGAGCTCGACGCGCACAGTTGCCCGCATCCTGCGCGAGCGCTGCGACGCTCCCGGGCTCTCGGTGGCTGTAATCGGCAGAGCGGGAGAGAACGGGGTTGCCTATTCCTGCGTAACGGTGGATTCGTTCAGGCACTTCGGCAGGCTCGGGCTGGGTGCGGTAATGGGCGCGAAGAACCTGAAAGGGCTCACAATCTCAGGCTCCGGCGAGCTGCCGATTCCGGACAGGAAGAAATACCGCGAAGTCTACAGGAAGGTTTTTGAGCTTGTCGTGGCCACCGAGGCGATGACCAAGTACCACGACCTCGGCACGGCAGTCAACATCGCAAAACTGAACCTGCTGGGCGCCCTTCCCACCCGCAACTTCGCTTCCGGCTCCTTCGAGCTCGCCGACGGGATATCCGCCGAGTTGTTCGCCGAGAAACTCCTCCTGAGACAGACCGCCTGCATGCACTGCCCCATAGGCTGCATACACGTGGCGGCGCTGCGCGAGCAGTTCGGCGAAGAGCACGAGTTCTCAACGGTCGAGGTGAACTACGATTACGAGCTCCTCTACGCCCTCGGCTCCAACCTCGGCATCGGCTCCGCCGTGGATGTGCTGCGGCTGATAGATACCTGCGAAGCAGTAGGCCTGGATGCGATAAGTACCGGAGTCGCGCTGGCGTGGGCGACCGAAGCGCTTGAGACCGGGGTGATAAGTCTGCACGACACCGACCTCGTGCTTTCGTTCGGGAATGTGGAAGGATACCTTGAAGGCATCAAGAGGATTGCCCGGCGCGAGCGGAAGCTGTGGCACCTGCTTGGGGAAGGCGCCGAGAATGCGGCCCTCGAGTATGGCGGCCTCGACTTTGCCATCACCTGTGGCGGGACTGAGAGCCCCGGATACCACACCGGCGCGGGCGCGATAGCCGGAGCAGTGCTGGGGATGCGCCACTCGCACCTCGACAATGCGGGATACTCAATCGACCAGAAGAATCTCGAAGGCTACCCTTCCCCCGAGTACCTTGCGGACGCGATAATCGAGGAAGAGACACTGCGCCAGGTGGTTACCAGCCTGCACGCGTGCCTGTTCGCGCGGAAGGTCTACAGCCCTGAGGTGGTGGCGCAGTGCTTCGAGTCGATAGGCAGGCCCCTGAGCCTGCAGGAGCTGTCCTCGGCGGGCAGACGCATATTTGATTTGAAGAACTCTCTTCGCCGCAAGCTCGGCTTCGACCTCTCGAAGGTGAGAATCCCGGCCCGCCTGCTGCAAACACCGACCCCCATGGGCAGGGTTGATGAGCATTTCCTGCGCCGCGTGATTGACTGCTACGTTGCGCGGTGCGGCTTTCTCTGAGTCTCGGACGCGCAAAACGTCTACAGGCGCCTCACTCTGAAAAAACCCAAATTTCAAACGCCTCGAATTTGGGCTTTGACATTACAGATGAGATTGCCGCGTCGGAGGCTACGCCTCCTCCTCGCAATGACATTGTGTGTGCGGCATCCATCAAAGGATAATTTCTGAGATCCGTATTACGCGGCGGACAAGTCCGCCGGCTAACCGTATTGTCAAAAAAATCGGTGTAATCTGTGAAATCTGTGGTTCCCTTTTTGGCTGCGGCCGCAGGCCGCGATGTGTCCGTGGCGAAAACTATTTCTTGCGGCGCAGTTTCATTTCCCGCTCAATGCTCTGCAGGAAGCTCACTTTCCTGATTAGCTCTTCGGTCTCTTTCCATCCAGGTTCGAGCCGCCGGGCCCTGAAGGCTTTCTGGAGTGCGTCTGCGTACTTCCCCTGCGAGAAGAGCTGCCTTGCCCCGGAGAGAAGCGACTCCATCTTCGCAAGCCTGACGGCGCCCGCCTTCTCGAAAGAGAACTCCGCCTTGCTCTGCGACCACCACTTCTGCCACTCCTTTTTGAGCAGCTTTCGCTGCTGGTCGTTGGCGAGGGTTCGAAAGCCCATGGAATCGAGCTCGCGGGCGGTGAAGTACCTGAGCGCCTCCAGCGACTGCGTCTGCAGGTTCAGGTCCTGCGAGTCAAGCTGCTCAATCAGCGCTTCAAGCACCGCGTTGTCAGGACACTTCCTCAGCATCCTTATCAACTGCCACTTGTACCTCGCGGGCGTCTCGGCATTCCCGAAGAGCTCAAGCAGGCGAGCCCGGGTCTTCTCCACGTTCAGCTCGAGCATCGCTTCAAGCGCCCTTGCGCGATAGCCCTCCCTGCTCTTGTTCTTCTCGAGCTCGGCAAGTATCTTCTCAAGGGCACTGTAGGCGAGCGCCTCGGCGCTGTTCCTGAGCATTTCAATCGCGTACCAGCAGTGCTGAGTGTCAGACCCGTGCCTGACTATCTTGTCGAGGTATTTCTCAATGCCGGTGCGTATCAGGGCATCGAATGCCGCCTTCTTCACGACCAGGGACTGCGAGTCAAGGAGGGCGGCAATCTTGTCCCGGGACTGCGTGTCCTTGAGCTTACCCAGAGAACGGGCGGCGCAGGCGATAACCCGCTCGCTCTTGTCCTCGAGCGCCTTGAGCAGAGCGGCGCGGACATCTTCGAGCGGTCCGCGGGCAAGCGCCGTCGCAGCCGCTTCCCGAACCAGCTTGCTCTTGTCCCGCAGCAGCCCAATGAGCAGCTTCGCGCCTGTCTCGCCTTCCACAGCACGCAACGCCAATGCGGCGCCGCGGCGAACCAGGTAGTCTTTGTCGCCAAGCGCCTTCCTGAGCCCTTCGGGCACTCCCCCGGCGAGCTTGAGCCCGGCAAGCGCCTCGGCCGCGAACTGACGGGCCATGGGCTGCGGGTCTTCGAGCCAGCGCAGGAAATAGTCCCTGTGCTCGGCCACCGCGCACTGGCGCAGCCGCATCAGGGCGGTAAGCCTTAGCGTCTGGTTCTCACTCATGCTCAATTCGAGCAGGCGCCGGGCAATCTCGGGGCTTGCAGGCTGCATAATCTGGTAGACAAGCCGCGCCTTCTGCAGGGGTGCGAGGCCCTTCTCGGCCCCCGCAAGGACAAGTGTCAGATTGACAGCCTCGCGGTAGCTGTAGCGATACCTGTAAAGCTGCCGGGAAGGCGAGCTCGCACCTTCACGAGTCCACGCCTCACCTATCTTGCCCGCGGGCGCCCTGCCCTTATCCGGCTCGCTCTCGATAGCTTCCCTGGGCGTGACAACGGGCGCGTCCTTCGAGGAGCGAAGCTCAACAGCGATTTCGGCTATCTTCCTGTATACCTCCATCTCGACAAGCGTGATTGTGTGACCGCTGCGGAGCGTTTTCAGGACTCTCTCTGTAAGCGAGAAGATTCTGCGCTCCCTGAGAGCCTTCTCGACCTTCGCCACAATTTTCCGGGCGCGCGAGGAGCGCTCCGGGTCCTCGCTCTTCGCGGCACCTTTAAGCCTCTCAAGGGCCGGCTCCCCGATTCGCTCGAGCTCTTTCTGAGCCTGCTCCCGTTCACGCCACGCTTCCGAGCCAAGCTGTGCGATAAGCCTGTCAATCAGGGCATCCCGGTCGGCGGGCGTCTCCTGGGCCGCAGCGGGACTCACCAGGAGAAGGCACAAGAGTACAAGTGCGAGTTTCTTCACTCCGGATTCTCCTTAGAGCCAGTAACAAAATGAGCTGCGGCCGCGTTGCCTGGGCCAAACGCTTGCATGCAGGACGCAAACCCCGATATGCTCTAAGAGGAAAGGCCCCGTCAACCCTGAGGGCTGTTCCGATGAGCTTCGCATTGCCGCGTCGCTCTTCGTCGCCATGTACTTCAACATGCCTCCTCCTCGCTCCTTGCACTGCTCGCTCCTGCGAACAGCGCGACTCACATCTCATTCTGTTACAGGCTCTTAATCTCCAACTGATTATAGCAGGAAGGAGAGCGGATGTTCACAGAAAAGATTGCAGATGAGGCTTTGGCCTGACCACGACATTTTTGCCGGTAGATATTTCATACACCCTCTGCCTGTCATTGCGAGCCGGCCGAATCAGGGGTGACTCGTAGAAAAGTGATTTCAGCCTTGCATTTCTCAGAAGCATCGGGTTGTTATAGTGTTAGTACATAGTGGACGTTTGAGGGGGACAAGGATGATGAATAGAGTTCGCGTGCGAACGCTTACGGTGGTGCTCCTTCTTGCTGTTTCCTGCACTCTTCTCACTGCGTGTAAAAAGGATGATGACTTTGTGCATGTCCCTGTCGGGGCGCACACCGACTGCGACTCTGCGGTATTCGACCCGAAGCTCGATGGCAGCCCGACGGTGGAAATAACCTACGCAATCTCGCCTTCGGGCCACACCTACACGGTGGATGTGAAGATAATGGATGGCGCCGCGCTGGTGCGCCTCCTTGTCGATGACGCCTCGCAGGCGGGTGGATGGAACCACAACGCCCAGTGGGATGGCAAGAACGGCGCGGGCGAGTTTGCGGACCCGGGAACATACCAGGTGGTCATCGATGCCCAGCACGCCACAGCCACGCCAGTCACTCACCAGGCGGATATAGATGTGGTCCGCCTGGGCGTAGACGAGATAAGCTTCGGGGGCTACTCGATGGTCTACCCGAAAACCAGCTCCGGAAACACCGCCGACCACGCCATAAGCACGCCGCAATGGGCGATTCAGAGTCTGGATACTAACACCGGGATGCCCCGCACTGAAGCTGTGCCGAATCAGAGCGTCATGTACCCGGACAGTGCGGGCGCATCGAACCACAACTACCCCTTCTGCTACGCCGCCGGCTCCAAGGTTCAGTTGGCACCCAGGCTGGGCTCGCAGGCTGTCTCCAACATAACCCAGAACCCGGTCGCGGTGAATTACCCTGTCACGGGGCACCCGATACGCATCGAGGCTGAGGGCTACTCTACGAGTGACGCGGGCGCGGACGACATATCTCCCGGCGATACGTTCACGTTCGAGGCCGACACCGCGCTGGGCGCGAGTTGCGCGGCGGAGGTCCTTGCGCTCGATTTCACCTTCTCATACAAGGATGGCGCCGAGTGGATTCAAATCCCCGGCAGGTACAGCACGACGCACGAGATTTACCGCACCGTCGGGGCGCCGAGGGCGGTTGACTACAACGGCGGCGGTACACCCGAGAGCTTCCTGTACGTTCCCATGGTGGAATGGTCGTGCACCTGGGCTGCGGGCTGCACCAATGTGAAAGGCGTCGCGGACGCATGCTACCAGCAGCTCGAGGACTGCGGACTGACCTACATGGTCCTTGCATGGTACACTGCGGACATGCTTGACGACGGCGGCGGGATGTGCGACGGCTGGAACGACTTCTTCGACCACCTTGTCGCGGTTCAGGGCTTCGCAACTGAGAAGTACTTCTACGGGCTGAGCGCCAACGCCGGCAGCCCGCCAGAGCAGAAGTGGGCATCGATAGTGATAAAGGCGCCGGGGATAAACCTGACTGAGCCGGCGTTTCCCACGGCAAACGACTACAGGTGCGTTGAGTCCGTCTACCCGGTGCCGTGTTACATCAGCGACTTCAATTCGAGCGATGATGTGGATTTCTACCAGAACCAGCACTGGTACAAGTTCAGCTCGCCCAGCGCGATGGATGGACACTGCATCAACTTTCTCGACATCGGCGGCGTGATATACCTCTACGATGCGTCATTTCGCAACACAGCCGGGCCCAACCCTATTGCCGGCACATTCGCGACACTGCCCCCGGACGGCTACATGCAGGGCTCGGGACTTTCTTCATTCAAAAGCCTTTACTACAACAGCGCGATAGACTACCACCAGGGCAGCGTCTACTGCGACCACGATGGCAACGGGGGCACTTCGCCCGTCGTGAGGACTGTCGATATCCGGACAAGCCTGTTCGGCCCGGATGAACTGCGGCTCTACTGGCTCAAGCAGGACTGAGCGTGCGCCCAAGACCAGGCACAGCAGCAGTCATTGCAGCGCTCCTGTTCTTCACGCAGGTTCTGAACGCCCAGGACACACTTGAAAAGGACCCCGCCGCTTTCGTGCGGGATGGCTATCACCGGCTTGCCAGGGACAGTTTCGGCGATTACGACGAATACAGGAAGCTTCTTGACTCCTGCAAGCTGCAGATTGCCATTCTTGCCGAGAATGACCCCGAAGGCCTTGTCGCACTTGCACGGGAAATCATCCCGGAGGGCCCAACGCTGCTCGAGGGCGAGAAACAGCGCGGCTTGAAGCCCGGGCGCCTCGAGCTGAAGAGCTCGCTAATGAGCGCGGTTGTTATCGTCGGCGGCGATGACGCATACGAGCTGCTCATGGAACTCAAGGAAAAGGTCGAGTCCGGCGATGCACAGAAACAGGCGCTCGGAGCCAATCCCGCCGACCTGCTTGAGGTGCCCGTCAAGTTCGACCGCATGCTCAGCGACGCGCTCGAAGGTAACAGCGCAGACCCGTATAATGACCTGAAAAACGCCATAAGGTTCGCTCAGGAGCATTTCGTCGCCAGGCTCCTCCTCGCAAAAGAAATACCGGGCCTTTCACCCGAGCAGATGCTGGAAATAAAAAAACTGGCGTTAGAGAGAATACGCAGATTCCTTTCCAGGGAAAAGCCTGTGCATCCTCTGACAGTGTTGGTGTACTGGGAAGTCTGCAAGGCAATTGCCGATGTACTTTGCCGGAAAGACTCACTTGCATTGCCTGATGATATGTACGAGCAGGTACTGAAAATCATCGAGGAAAACGGGAAAAACGGTGAACAGGTCGGACGTGACCCCGTCGAGAAACCGACACCGGTAAAACTTAAAGAACGCGAGATTGAGGAAATTGCGAGACCACCTGAAAAAAAGGCAGCTCCCGTAATTCCCCGCGACGAGGAAGTGCAGGAAACTTCCCCTTATACATACATCATGGTTCTTGCTGCGGCGATTGTTGGAATTCTATACCTGCTAATACGGCGTCTCAGAGCAAAGCGGTGAGCCGGGCAGGCGCACGATACCGGCCGTTGCTTACCGGTTTCAATTGTCAGGCCCCATGACGATGCCTCTTTGCGAGAGATACAACATCCCGCAACTCCTCAATGCCT
>DAOVDS010000072.1 GCA_030669415.1 bacterium | reverse complement strand
GCTTGTGAGGCCCGAGAACCAGCTTCAGAACTTCTTCAGTTGAATGACTATTGGCCCTGAATGACACGCGCAACGTCTTATCAATAGTAGTATCAACTACCATGGCCACTTCCGCGACAAGTGCCAATTGGTCCAGCACGAGCCCAATCTGCGCATCTTGCATGGCGACAGTCACTTTCTGTGCACTGAGAGCTTCCCTGGTTTTCTTCTGCTCGTCGGTCTCCTGCGCGAAAGCTGCGGCCCCGGCAATGACAGCAACAAGAAGAAGGACGACGGCTCTTTTCATCTGTTTCCTCCACGCAAAGGATTTCGACAAGATAGTATAACAGGCTCTCCTGAGTCGCAAGTCCTTTTCCCGGGCGCCCGCAGTAACAGGCGAATTCGAGCCCACGCGAAATAGAGGCGGGCAAATTGAAATGTGTCTTGATTTAACCTCTTGATTCGGTAATATAAACTGACAAGAAGAGGTTAGAAGCAAAGGATGGCTGCCTTATCAGTAAACACCGGGAGGAGATTCCATGTATAGACGGGCTGTAGTTCCATGTGCACTCGCACTGCTGCTGTGCCTGATATACTGCGCGGGCTGCACCAACGCGAAGGACACGGTAGGTGCGCCCGGAAAGGTGACAGACCGCCAGCCAGTCGAGAGCGCCAGCGATGTTCCTGTCACCGCAGACCTGAAGTGGGGTGAGGCCGTCCGCGCGGACTCGTACAACGTGTACTTCGGCACAGACCCGGTTCTGGTGGCTGCGGACGTTACCTCGGTGGCTGAGTTCAAGGGCAATCAGACGACGCTGTACTTCGACCCGGTGGCAGGCGGGAACCTGCAGCATGCGACAACCTACTACTGGCGCGTGGACACTGTAAACGCCCTGGCAGTCACGAAAGGCGAGGTCTGGAGCTTCACCACGCAGGACAGTCCGGGTGACGTTCCGAACCAGGTTACAGGCCCCGACCCTTCAGATGGTGCAAGCAGCGTGGCGAAGGATGAAATGCTCTTCTGGGCCGCAGCCGGCGGGGCGGCGTCCTATGATGTCTACGTCGGCACAAACCTGTCCGCAGTGATAAGCGCGAACGCGGCGAGCCCCGAGTTCATGGGGAATCAACCGGATTCGCATTACGTACCGGCGGGCAACTGGACCTACCTTGTCACCTACTACTGGCGCGTGGACTCCGTCAACTCATTCGGCACAACCGCGGGCACAGTCTGGTGCTTCACAGCGCTGCCGACAGAGTCGTTTGCCGATTTCACAGCCTGGCCGACAAGCGGTCCTGCGCCGCTTAATCTCACGTTCGTCGGCGCATCGACAGGCGTTGTAACGACCTGGGAATGGGACTTCGAGAACGACGGGACTGTTGACTCGACGCTGCAGAATCCGACCCACGTATACACGAGCCCCGGCTCATACACTGTCAAGCTCTCAGTCACTGGCCCGGATGGCTGGGATGAGGAGATAAAGGCGGACTACATAACAGTATACGAGCCGCTTGTGGCTGATTTCTCCGCTTCCACAACGGCCGGCGTCATGCCGCTCGACGTCACTTTCACGGACGAGTCCACCGGCCTTGTGACATCCTGGGAATGGGACTTCGACAACAACGGGGTTGTTGATTCGACGGCGCAGAACCCGACCCACACATACGCAAGCCCCGGCACGTATGCGGTCAAGCTCAGCATCACAGGCCCCGGCGGCTCGGACGAAGTCACGAAGACGGACCACATCACGGTCTACGAACCGCCTGACGCCAATTTCACCTCATGGCCGGCAAGCGGCCTCGTCCCGCTCAGTGTCGCCTTCACAGATGCCTCGACAGGCACTGTCGCATCATGGGAATGGGACTTCGACAACAACGGTGTTGTCGATTCCACCGTGCAGAACCCGACCTACCTCTACGCCGCCCCCGGGACATACGCTGTGAAGCTCACCGTCGATGGTCCCGGCGGGTCCGACAGCGAGATAAAGACGGGCTATGTAACAGTCTACGAGCTGGCAGTCGCCGATTTCACCGCCTCCACGACAAGCGGCATCATGCCGCTTGCCGTGACTTTCACAGATGCATCGACCGGCACCATAACATCGTGGGAGTGGGACTTCGACAACAACGGGGTTGTTGACTCGACGGCACAGAATCCGACCTGCATCTACAGCGGGTCAGGCACATACACGGTGAGGCTCAGCATCTCCGGTCCCAGCGGCTCTGACGAGGATGTGAAGATAGACTACATAACGGTGTATGAGCCGCCGGGCGCCGATTTCGCAGCTTCGCCGACGGCCGGCCTTGCGCCGCTTACCGTCACTTTCACAGATGCTACGACAGGGACTGCCACATCCTGGGAATGGGACTTCGACAACAACAGCGTTGTGGACTCAACAGCGCAGAATCCGACCTACATATACAACAACCCGGGCACGTACACGGTCAAACTGACCGTCGATGGTCCGGGCGGCACTGACACAGTAACGAAGACAGACTACATAGCGGTGTACGCGCCGGCTGATGCCGATTTCACAGCTTCGACGACGAGCGGAGTCGCGCCGCTCAATGTCACGTTCACAGATGCTTCAACAGGCACCATAGCATCGTGGGAGTGGGACTTCGACAACAACGGCGTTGTGGATTCAACGGCGCAGAATCCGACTCACATCTACACCAATCCCGGCACCTACACTGTCAAGCTCGGCATTTCCGGCCCCAGCGGCTCTGACACCGAGGTGAAGGTGGATTACATAACCGTCTACGCGGTGCCTGCAGCCGACTTCACGGCCGCGCAGACAAGCGGACTTGCCCCGTTCACCGCAACCTTCACCGACACATCGACCGGCGCAACGACGTGGCAGTGGGATTTCGACAACAACGGCGTCGTTGATTCAACGCTACAGAACCCCGTATACCTCTACGCCGCTCCCGGCACCTACACTGTGAAACTGACTGTTGACGGCCCGGGCGGCACTGACACCGAAACGAAGGTTGACTACATTACCGTGCACGACCCCGTGTCAATCACGACAACGCTCGTGACAACCGGCATCGAGGATGCGCCTTACTACTTCAAGCTCGAGGCCAGCGGGGGAGGAGGCTCCAGCTACGAATGGAGCCTCGTAAGCGGCGAGCTGCCGCCCGGGGTGGTGCTCTATTCCACAGGCATACTGTCCGGGACACCCACCTCGACAGGCCGCTACACATTCACCGTGAACGTCCGCGAGACGACAATACCCTCGCCCGGGCTCGACAGCGACTCGAAACAATTGACCCTGGAAGCGAAGGCCTGGCACTGGGCTGTCGAGCTTTCGTGGACTGACACGGAAAGCAGCAGCGATACGGGTCCGGCGGAATCGCCGCACTGCTTTGCAGATGCAAACGACATCTGCCATGCCGCGTGGGCGGTAAATGACGGCATCAACCCCCGCTACATTGTTTATGCTCAGAAGGCAGCTACGGCATCGGTTAAGATATACGACATTACGGACGGTATTACCGACTGCAAGTCACCCAGGGTGGTTGTTGATGGCGGCGGCACGGTGCATATTACGTACCTCCAGGACGACGGGGGCGTGTTCGACCTTATGTACACAAGCGGTACGCCGGGAAGCTGGAGTTCCCCGGTTGCAATATGCTCAGACGATGTGGATGATTACGACCTTGCGATTGACGACAATGATGTTCTGCATGTCAGCTACGTTGTCAGCTCAGCGAACAAGGAGCTCTATTACAGCACCAACAGCGGTTCAGGCTGGTCGGCGCAGGAACAGGTGGCGACAGGCACGGCTTCAACCTGCGTCTCGGTTACCGCGGACTCGACAATGCTTGCAGGCGTTCTCTGGTCGCGCACCGGGGCCGCCACGGACGCCACCGTCTGCTACAAGAGGGATGCGGCCGTCTGGTCCCAGGTTGAAGTGACCGCGTCGCTTGCGAGCTGCAACGTAGCCGCTGCGGACCAGATGTTCCACATAATCTGGACGGAAGCTTCGCACGTCTACTACGCTTCACTGACAGGGGCCCTGCTGAGCGGCTCGCTGCAGGTTTCCGAGGTCGCCGGAGTCTCCGGCCCGGTCGAGGTCACGTACGCCTACGACGGGATTGCACTGGTGTCCTGGCTGAGCACCTCGGGCATCTATGACAAGCTCGCGTACGCGCAGGTGAAAGATGGACAGAGGGTGTGCAGCCCGTTCAACCTTACCGACCAGTGCTCCTCACACACGCCCGCCGCAGACGTGGCGGACGGCGCGTTCTCCAACTGTTCCCAGGGCCCTCCCTATGTGGTATTCTCGAAGTCGGGCACCCTCTACATCACATACGCCACACTGCTGCCGGCGAGCTACCCCGAGCCCGTTACTGACACCGCCGGCGTGGCTGTTTTCGCCAACGGCACGTGCGACAGCGGCGGCACGTACCATGTCGCGTTTACCGACAACAGCGCGGGCCCGTTTGACATCTACTACCTGTCCAAGAACGGCACGTGGTCTTCAACTACGAACCTAAGCAACAGCGGAGCCACTTCCACGCGGCCCCACGTCCTCACCGAGGATGGCACAGTGTACGTTGTCTGGTTCGAGTTTGTGGGTCCCGGCGACGCCGTCGATGTCCTGTGGCGCTCAAAGCCGCCCGGAGGTGCATGGTCAGGTGTTCAGACGGCCTTCTCCGGAACCCGGATACCGGGGGGATTCGCCAGTTGCTACGGGACAAGCATGATATACATGCCGGGAACGCCAAACGGACAGTTCTACCTGTTCTGGAGCGCATACGACGGCGTGTCGAGCGAGTGGCGCATCTACGGCTCGATATTCGATATCACCACAACCGCCTGGACAGCCCCCGCAATCGTAGGAGCGGTCGGCGGCAGGGACTGCTTCTTCGCAGACGCAGCCCTGGCAAGCGATGGAACCATACATCTCGCCTGGGGCGCTTACGGCGAGAAAAGCGTCAACCCGACCGATGGTTTCATCTATTACTCATCATACGATGGTTTCGCCTGGACCGCTCCTGCCGAAATCTCAGGCAATGCCGCTGACACGAAGGCACATCAGCCGGTAATTGCTGTTGACTCTTCCTGCAACTGCCATGTTCTTTGGACCTATCAGAACACCAAGACGGTATGGTCCTTGCCAGGCCGGGAACTGCATGGAACAGTTATTCCATCCGGAGGCGTTCCCGGCCCTGTGCAAGTGCTCGACACAAGGACTTCCAATGTGAATGTGGTGGATGTCCTGGCGGTGGGAGGGTATGTGGTAACAGTGTTCAGCACTGTGCCGGGCCCGGGCTGCAACGATGACATGCTTGCGAAGATTGGCACGCGCAACGGCACGAGCGTCACGTGGCAGGAAACAGCTTACCTTGGCCAGACAGCCACAGGCTCTTACAACCCTGCGCTTTTCTGGGATGAGACGACCAACACCCTCAACGCAGTCTGGAACGATGGCTCAGGAAGCGACTACGACCTGCTGAACTCTTCGATAAGGGTGCCTTAGCTTGCACCCCTGGCAAGCAGCACGGCGGGGACGGTAAGAAGCAGTATCTTGAGGTCCAGTTTCAGGGACCACCTGTCGATGTACTCGAGGTCGAGCTTCATCCACTCGTCGAAATCTATGGCGTTCCTGCCGCTTATCTGCCACAGGCAGGTTATGCCGGGTTTCATGCTGAGCCGGCGCCTCTGCCACCTTTCGGGGAGTTTCCTTATCTCCTCAACCGGGAGGGGACGCGGGCCGACAAGGCTCATGTGACCTCGCAGCACGTTGAAAAGCTGGGGAAGTTCGTCTATGCTGAACTTGCGCAGGAATCTGCCGATTCTCGTGAGTCTCGGGTCATCCGTGACCTTGAATACAGGCCCGCTCATCTCGTTGAGCGAGATTACATCTTTCTTTTTCCCCTCCGCATCCTGGACCATTGTCCTGAACTTGACTACGCCGAACTTCCGGCCGTAGAGCCCGGAGCGACGCTGCACGAAGAAGACCGGCCCTCTTGATGTCAGCTTGACCAGGAAGACCGAAAGCAGAAGTAAGGGAGAGAGCAGGACAAGTATAACCAGGCTGACTGCGAAATCCAGGATTCGCTTCACGACAGCCGCGGCAGCGCCGTAGGGAGTCGAGCTGAAGGTGAGAAGGGGTCTTCCGCTTATGGATTCGGCGAACCCCTTGGAGAATTGAAGTCCTCCTATCTCGAGGTCGAGATATATCTCTGTGCCTGCCTCCTCGCACCGCCGGACAGCCTGCCCTAACTCGCCCATCCTGTCTGCGGGAACTGAGAAGACAACACTGTCAATGCGCATTGTGTCCAGCACTTCAGTGAGTTGCGAGGCGTTGCCGATTACAGGCACGGGATTGCCTCTTTCCTGCTTCTGCGAATCATCGATGGAGAGAACACCGGCACACTCAACTCCAGGCCAGTTGTGCTTCCTGAGAACCGAGAGGAATTCCCCGGCCTTTTCAAGCGTGCCGACGACGAGGACCCTGCGTGTCCCTATCCAGCGGGCGAAGTACCTGTAAAGATACCTGGCGGCCATGACCTTCAGGCCAAGAAGGATGAAGTCAACAAGAAGGAATATCAGGACCAGGCTCCTGGAGTATCCGGGGTCAACGGTAAGGAAAATCAGTGTTATTATCAACAGCCCACCCAAAAGGATGGTGGCGCTTACGAGAACAAGCTGCTCCCTCAGCGTTCGGGCCCCGGGGGACCGGTAAATGCCTGAGACCAGGAAGACCACCGCCCAGACGAAGACAATCACAGGTATGAGCCAGAGATGCGAGGCAAGGTCCTTAATCTTCGGCGCAAAGAAGGGCTGCACAGACGGCAGCGTCCTCAGGATGTACGCCAGCAGGAACGCAGCCACTGTAAGAGATATGTCACCGGCGAAATTCGCCAGTGAAATCACCTTCATGCGAGATGTAATCATCCGAAACGCCCGTCTCTACAGCCGCGTTACCACAGTCAGTATGGCAAACCATAAATGCTGCACGAATACCGGCTTCACATCAAGGCAAAAATGCCCGCAATCAGCCTTGCAGCACCGCTGGCGGTGGCGAAGCCACTTTTGAGGAAGTCCCTGCGGGATCTCTTCTGAACCTGCACCGGCAGCCATGTCAGCTCATTTCTGTTCTTGAGAGAGACCTGAGGGCGGTCCCGCAGGGACTCTTTTAGAAGTGGCTACGCCACCGTACGTCTCGACCAGTTGCCTGTAGTTGACTTCCGAGGAATACTTCTCCTCGTAGACGGCGCGCGCCCTTTGCCCCATTTCCGAGCAGAGCACCGGGCTTTCGATAAGCTTCCCGACCGCAGCAGCCAGTCCCGCCGTGTCTCCGGGTTCGAAGAAGAACCCCGTCTTGCCATCCTCGACAATTTCCTCAAGCGACCCAAGCCTTGACGCCACCACCGGCTTCCCACACGCAAATGCCTCGGCAAGCGCAAGTGGAAAACCCTCGTAGCACAGGGACGGCAATACAAGGAACTTGGCTCCCAGCACAATCTCCATCGCTTTTTCGTGCGGCACCTCGCCGGCAAACCTTACATTGGCAGGTGCCTTGGAGCGCAACTCCTGGGCAAGGGCTCCGCTTCCCACAACCACAAGCCCTGCGGGTCCCGCAGGGACTCTTTTAGAAGTGGCTGCGCCACCCTGCCGCCACGCCTCGAGCAGCATGTGGATTCCCTTCTCACTGCTCAGGCGGCCCACGTAAACCGCGTATTCACCCTCAAACCGCGGCTCAGGCGCATCCAGGACAAAGTTCGGCTTCACCGCAATCTTCCCGGCAGGCAAGCCGCTCTCAATAAGTTTCTGTCGCGCGAACTCCGTTGCCGCCAAATACCTGTCTACGACATGCTCGTAAGTCCCTCGTCTGCGGTGTCTCCTTAACATCCTGACAACGGCGCGCGTCTGCAGGTAGCTGCCCCGGTAACACCTGTGTTTGAGCGCCGGCCTCAGGTCACCGTTCAAGCATTCTTCGCAGACCTTACCCTCGCGCATGAGAAGCGCGCCCGGACACACAAGCCGGTAGTTCTGCACCGCCTGAACCACAGGCACCCCTTCATCTTTGCACGCATAATACGCCGACGGGGAGATGAGCGGGAGTATATTATGGAAGTGCGCGACATCGGGCTTGAAGGTCCTGCACAGTTCTCTGACTTCCCGATAGGACTTCTTCGACCAGGTCGTGCTGAAGTAGAGCGCGGCCTTTTGCAGCAGGCTGTAATCCTCGATGACTTCGTTGTGGCGGCGGTACTCAACGACTTCGTGACCCCGGCGCTGAAGGAGGGCTGTCTCCGCCCGGACAACGACATACTCGCCACCGGTCTGCTGGTACTGGTTGTGTACTACCAGAACCTTCATTCCAAATCCTTTTCGACAGCAGCGGCAAATGCAACATGATTTCCCCTCGCGGCCCCGAGGGGTATTCCAAGGCCAAACGGCAGGAAAAGCAAGTTCGCCAGCACAGAGACGACTTTCTTATAGCCGGGCCGCCTGAACTTGCTCTTCATAAACTTCCGCTCCAGTATGCGGTAGCCCCCAAGCCCCATCATCTCTTCCAGCAGCCAGTAGGGCAGGATGGTGCTGTGACCGGACTCCGCGATACTGTTGCGGCGAAAAGAGAAAAAATGCCCCGTTGTCACAAATATCCTGCGCGAATCGATACTCAGCACATTGGGCGTACTGAAGAGCAGCTTCCCGCCCGGCCCGAGCAGGCGCCCGCAGTCCCTTAGGAACTTGCGGGGGTTCTCCAGGTGCTCAATCACCTCAACGGCAATAATGGCGTCATACTTCTTGGTCGCATCGGGCAGGTCCCTGTTGAAGTCAAGCTCCCAAACAGGAACCTGGGAGACCTGCCAGTCTGAAATGTCCGCATCGCAGGCCTCAACCCGGTAACCGGCCTCGTGAAGGCGCAGGCTCATGGCACCGTAGCCCGCACCCGCATCCAGCACAGACGCGCCGGAATGGACATGCTTTTCCAGAAACGCGAACATGCTCTCGTGGAGCCCGCCTTGCACAGACGCCGGGATACCCTTGTAATCGGAGAGGTTCGCCACGCGTTGAACAACCATTACTTCTTCCCTTTTTCGGCTGTAGAAACCGCCTTCTGCAGAACCCGCTCGTATCTGGCTCCGTGACGCTCCAGAGTAAAGAGCTCTGCTGCCCTTTTCCCGGCGGCACCTGACATAGTCAAATACAGTTTCTCTTCTGAAGCAAGACGAGTAATCATCCTGGACATGGCACGAATATCGCACGCCTCCACCAGGAAGCCTGTCTTCCCGTTCGCAACCACCTCCGGCACAGCCCCCGCGTTGAAGGCAATAACGGGCAGACCCGCGGCCTGCGCTTCAGCCAGAACAAGGCCGAATCCTTCATCCATGCAGAAGTGCACGAAGATGTCGGCCCACTGATACTGCTCCGTGATATCGGGCGAGTCTTGGGCAATCTCCACCGCATCGGCGACACCACACCCACGCGCCTTCGCTTTCAGCGATTGCGCCATCTCCCCCCTGCCGACCCAGCGCGCCCTGACCTGCAAACCGGAAGCTTCAAGCCCCGAGACAAGCTCAGGCAGCAGCAGTGGTTTCTTCAGGTGATAAAGCCTGCCGACTGCAAGAAGGCGAACAGGGTCGCGCAGTCCCTCCCGGCGACTCAGGGAATCGCCATCAAAAAATGCCTGGTCAATCGCATTAAATACTACATCGATTTCTGCGGGACGCAGTCCCGGAAATGTCTCCAGTGTTTTTCGGCGAACCCATTCTGAAACCGCCACCACTCCTGCAGCACTGCTGAGCGTACGCGCCCATGCACGGTTTCGTAGTCTCAGGAAAGGGATATTCGGGTTCTGCATGTCACCCGCTGAAGGATCCCCGCCGACAACACATATCTGCGGGATGCCGAGCTTTCCCGCAAGCCTGCCGCCTCTGATATCGCACCCGCGGTGGCTCGTGACAATGGTATCAGGCGCAAACGCGGCAACTCTCTTCCTGAGCGTCACCGGGAAGCTTATCTTCCCCCTTGCCGCCAGCTCGAATGCCGCTATATTCTCGTTCCCCGAGATGTCCAGAGCGAGCTGCTTCGGGAGAAACGCCTTGGGACCACAGAGGAGAACGTCGTGTCTGAGGCGGGCAAGCGAGACTGCAAGCACCGCGGTGGATACCGGCAGCCCCCCCTCTTCACGGTCGTATATGAGTGCTATTCGCATCACAGTCTCCGGCGTTCCGGTATCCTAACGCCCACGCTCCCCGTGCGCAAATGGTTTCACAATCGCAACTGGCTCAAGCTCTGTCCCGAAGACAACATCAGGTTCAAGCGCCCACTTGCCGCTCACCAGCTCGAAACCTCGCCTGTCAAGCGCCACAACGTAGCATTTGTCAAGGCCGAACGGCTTCTTCTGCAAACTCCACGTCACAGCCCTGGCTTGAACTCCAAACGCCTTCAGATAGCCGCCGTAATCGCCGCCGTATGCACCCCGACCCGCCATCTCCCGCGCAGAATATATCTCGGCAGCTTCCACGCGATGATATGGCGCAACTACGACGATTGTACTGTCCCTTATGTTCTCCCGCGCGTAGTGAATAAAGTCACGCAGGTTGTAGCTCACCTGTCTCACCTGTGCAACAGGGCGATAGATTCTTGACAGAACAGGTATCTCAAACGTCCTGACTCCCAGCACCACCACAAAGCCCAACAGCGCCGTTACAACCATGGATGCCCGAACGTACACAAGCACCCGGGGCGGGCCCCGCTCGCGCCGCCACTTCCCGGCAACTTGCGCAAACTGCGCACCAAAGAGCATCGCGCACGCAATCCCGAACGGCTGCAGGTACGCCGAGACCATGTCGTGTGCCCCGAGGTAGAGCCCCAAGGCAACTGCACACCAGGCAATCAGCCACCGCAGCGAAGGTCTTGTCATCCACAAGTATATCAGGAACATGACAAACAACTGGAATGAAAACAGCCCACAGACCGTGTCTGCCGCAATTACAACAAGCAGCACTGAGAGAGCCTTGAGAAACCAGATTCTCCTGAACACGTTATCGGCAAGCAGGGCCACGACCCCGATTAGACCGAAGAGACCGACTGTGCCATAGGAGAATATCTGCAGGGCTTTCCAGAACCGAACGGATGTAAAACTGAGAAACTCCAGCGGCGCGGCAGGCGGCGCCTGTCCCGACATGTCCTGGATAAAGGGGAAAACAGCAGCGCACAAAGCAGTCAGTACCGCGCAGCCGAAAACCCTGCGCCTCAGCTCAACGGCAGGCTTCACCGGGGGGAACAGCGCAACCGCAAAGCAAATGGCTGGAAGAAGCACGGCGGCAAACGAATGGGTAAGAAGCGCCAGGCTGGAAAATAATATAAAACCGAACTTCCCCCTGCCCTCCTCAATCACCTCGAAAAAGAACCACACCGCGCCCAGGAGAAATGCCATAAGCATGGGGAAGAAAATCCCGTAGACGGCGTTGTACAGCGAGTACTCAAGGAAAAAACAACTCACCTGATATGAGCATACTGCCCCAAGCCCGCCTGCGATACCCCAGAAGCGCTGCGCCAGCTTGTACAGCATGAGCATTGAGAAGACATAGAAGATTACGTTGACGCAGAGATAGGCCGCGGCTGACAGGCCAAACAGCCTGTCCACCATCCACCACACAAGATACGCCGTGGGCCTGAAGTTGGTTGACCGCCATCGCTGCGCCATCACCTCGGCAAGTGAGTTGTTGTGAATCTGTTCAAGGTGGTCGCCGGCTTCGTTCCTGAAAAAAAGCGGCATCCCTGCTGCCGGAACAACAAGGCTCCACAGCACCACCACTACCACCGGCCAGCTCAGATACCTGCTTATGGCAGTTAGTCTGCAAACGTCTGCTGTCGAATCAGTCACTAAACCCCCGGCACGGTATTTTGCTCTCACCAACAGTCATACTATCAAAAGACAGCGGCAACTCAAACGGCTTTTTACACACCCATGCCTGCACACTCGTGGAAGTTGCTTGCGCCTCGGCACATACCGATGTATCATAATGGCCGGTCTGTTCTCATAAGGAGTTTACCATGTCCACACTGCGCGGGATTATCGTCTTTGCTCTCGTAACTGCCCTGACGGCAGCCTGCTCATCCGAAAAGGAGCCTCCCGCAGCGGAGTCTGCCCACTCGGCCAAACCGGCCCAAAGCGAGCAGGACATGAGACTCAGCAGCCTGAGCGACCAGTTTGACAGAATCAGCTCCTACGCGCAGGACAATCCTCGCGAACTGGACAAAATCCTCATCCAGGCGAAAAACTTCAGGGCAGAAGCCGCCGGCACGCAGTTCGAGAAGAAGACTGAAAAACTGGCTGCCGACGCACAGGCCCGGTTCAACCAGGATGCCGAGGAAACATACCGGAAGCTGCGCGAGGAGGCGGACAGGCTCATGGCCCGGGGCAAGCCTCGCCAAACCCTGGAGGTGCTTGGCGAGTACCCCGCAGAGTTCTTCTCCACCAAGTGGCAGAAGAAAATCGACGAGATGATTGAGCCACTGAAAGAGGAAGCAGAGGCGGACCGCAGATTCGACATCCTGCGCGAAGACGTGGCAAGGGAACTGGAAGGCCACAATCCTGAAGCTGCACTCGACCTCGTTGACAGATACCCCGAATCCATGCGGACAGGCTCTCGCAAAACACAGTGGGACAAGATGCGCTCCGAGCTGTCCGCCAAGGTCGAGGCACTCAGAGAGCAGCGACGCAAGGAAGAGGCCCTGCCCTGGGAAGAGCTCTTCGCCGGGACAAGCATGAACAGGTGGGCTCCGCAGAGCGGGAAATGGGAACTGAAGGCCGGCGTCATTGTCGGCAAATGCGTGATTGACCCCCAGGGCTTCGTATACTGCGGCACTGAAGATTCTCCCTGGGATAATTTCATTCTCGAGCTTGAGTTTAAGATTGTCAGCGGCGATTTCCTCGTCCTGGGCATCCGCGGCAAGAACGAGGGAGGCCACTCCGTCTTCGACCAGATCGAGTTCCGGCCCGAGAACTTCCCACGCGCGAAGTTCCACGAAGTAACTGTCGAGGCCCGCGGGAACGTCTTCACAATCCGCGAGAAAGGCGAGAAACAAGTCTACACCCAGGATGCGGAATCCGGGTTCACCAAGGGGCCGATATGCTTCTTCATCGCCTCCGGCACCGAGGTCCACATCCGCAAGGTGCGTATCAAGCACCTCAAGTAGCCTCCGGGGCATCCGGGCCGCACAGAGGCAGCCCCGTGCCGACACTGACCGTGCTGTGGCGCTTCCACTTCTTATCGTCGCGCTTCGGGAAATCCGTGCGGTAATGAACGCCGCGCGACTCCTTGCGCCTGAGCGCACACGCCGTTATCAGCCGGCCCACCTGCAGCATGTTCTGAAGCCGCCACCCCTCGGGAGAGTCGAAGTCCCTGTCAAGCACGTAGCGGCACCAGAAATCGAGAAGCCCGCATGCCTCCGACAGGCCACTCGCATCGCGCTCTATGCCCACGTTGCGCCACATCAGCGCGCGCAGGCTGTCCTCCATGTCCCGCAGCAGTATCCTGTGCTCGTTGGGAGAGGGCACGTTCTCGACCGGCCTGGGCCCCACCGGCCCAACGCTCTCGAGTGCGCTTCCCGCCGCCTGGCCCGCGCGCCTGCCCATCACCAGCACTTCCGGCAGCGAGTTCGACGCCAGCCTGTTGGCGCCGTGAAGGCCGGTGCACGCGACCTCCCCGCACGCCAGAAGGTTCCCAACGCTGGTGCGCCCGTTCAAGTCGGTCCTGACGCCGCCAATCATGTAGTGCGCGCTCGGCCGGACGGGAATCAGGTCCCGCGCGAGGTCCAGGTCGAACATCGCGCAGAGCTGCGTGAGCCCGGGGAACCGCTCGTGCACCTTTTGAGCATCAAGGTGGCGAAGGGCCAGGTGAACCCGCGTCGCACCGCTCTGCTTCATCTCCTCCACTATCGCGCGGGAGACTATGTCCCTGGGCGCAAGCTCGGCATCCTTATGATACTTTTCCATGAACCGCTCGCCCCCGTCATCTATCAGGTATGCGCCCTCGCCGCGCACCGCCTCCGATATCAGAGCCCTTATGGCGCCCGCGATATAGAGGGTTGTCGGGTGGAACTGGAGGAACTCGAGGTCAATCAGCTCGGCGCCCGCCCGGTATGCGGCTGCCAGGCCGTCGCCCGTGGCTATCTCCGGATTGGTGGTCTCGCGATATACCTGCCCTGTCCCGCCGGTTGCGAGAATGGTCTGCTTCGCCCAGACTATCTGCTTGTCGTTGGCCTGGTCGTAGATAACCGCCCCGGAGCACACACTGCCCTCGGTGACAAGGTCTATCATGAAGGTGTGTTCGAGCACCCGTATGTTGGGATGGCCCAGCACGCTCTCAACAAGGACGCGCTCTATCTCGCGGCCCGTCGAGTCGCCGTTGGCGCGCAGTATCCTCGGCCTGGAGTGCCCGCCTTCCCGTGCAAGCGCGAACGCGTCCCCCTTCAGGTCGAACCTCGCACCCCGCTCAATCAGGTCATCAAGCAGCACGTGCGCCTCGGATATTATGGTCCTGACAACCTCCTCGTCGGCAATGCCCTGCCCCACCCTCAGCGTGTCGGCGACGTGCTCCCGGACCGAATCCTCGCCCGAAAGCGGGACCGCAATCCCGCCCTGGGCAAGCTGGGTGTTTGTCTCTTCAACGGCATCCTTGGTGACTATCAGCGTGCGCCCGTACCGCGCGGCCTCGAGCGCCGCCCGCAGCCCTGCACCACCCGAGCCGATTACCAGCACGTCTGTCAGCCGCTGTGCCACATCAAAGCTCGAGAATCCGGTCAGATAACGCACCTCTCCCCGCTCGCGGTTCGAGTCACCTGCCTTGCCTGTGCGTTTTCGTCCCGTCATTGCGAACCTTCTCTACTGGTCGCTCTAAACACTTCCATGATTATACAGAACCTGCCCGTTCCCACAAGGCTTTTTGACAGTACCCAAGACGCTCCTGCATGACACGCCCACCACAAACGACTCATGTGTAACAAGGGAGATATGGAGATCGGGGAGAGACGGAGATATTCCCTCTTTGGAAAGAATACAGTCCGCCGTACGGCGGACAGAAGGCAGAATACAGGGGGAGTAAGGATGCGCGAAGCGCGATTCGCCGTACGGCGAATTCCATTCTGTATCCTGTATTCTTCATTCTTCATTCTTGCTCTCTCGGATACCATCATTAAAATGCATCCCTTACACACCAACAAGTTACGTCGAGTTTTTAACAATTTAGACAGGTGTCTCACGGTTGTGTGGGCTCCTTCGATTCGTCACAGATGTGTCGGCCTGTCAAGCCCCGGATTTCACATCCGGGGAAATTCGACCACCCTTTTCCCATACTATCCCCCATCGCCCTCATTCGGGTTTCATTTGAACTTCGAGTTTTCGACCTCAAGCTTCTTTCCGATTCTACCTCCTTTCGGGTCAGAGAGGTGAGCGAACCGTTCGCTCAAGAAGTATCGCCGGACAGTCTTACGGCCCGTCCTTCATGCCGTTCCT
>DAOVDS010000422.1 GCA_030669415.1 bacterium | reverse complement strand
GACCTCATCCGCGAGTACCGCACCCGCCTGATCGCGGACGTGGTGACCGGCAAGGTGGATGTGCGCGATGTTGCCATTGATGAGGCTGCGGAGGCGGACGCACCTGATGACAATGGTTTTCTCGAAGACGAAGAGGACAGCTTCATGAGTGCCGGAAAGGAGTACGCCGATGACGCTTAAAGCTCACATAACGCCCGAGATTATTCGTTGGGCTCGAGAACGCCTTCACGTCTCCGAGGAAGAACTGGCGGAAAGGGTGCCGGTGAAGCCGGACAAGGTTGTCAAGTGGGAGATTGGAGACGATCAGCCTTCCTTTCGCCAGGCGCGGCAGATATCGAAAGCGTTGCGCATCCCCTTTGGATACCTCTTCCTGACACAGCCACCGGCTGAATCCATCCCCATACCGGACCTGAGAACGATTCCTGGCGCGGAGTCTGCGCACCTCAGCGTCGACTTCATTGATGTCCTCAACGATGCGCTGCGCAAGCAGGATTGGTACAGAGAGCACTTGCGTGCGGAAGAGTTCGAGCCGCTGCCGTTTGTAGGGGCGTTCAACATAACCACCCCCGCCGAAGACGTGGCCAACGACATACGTGACACACTTGAAATAGATAACGGCCTTCGGCGAAGTTCGAAGAATTGGGAGGAATTCCTGCGGTCATTCATCCTGAACGTCGAAGAGAAGCGGATTCTGGTGTTGCGGAACAGTGTTGTAGGCAACAATTCCCACCGGCCATTATCGGTGAGCGAGTTTCGAGGTTTCGCTCTCAGTGATTCCATAGCGCCGCTGGTGTTTATCAATAGCCGTGATGCCAAGACCGCGCAGATCTTTACGCTCGCCCATGAGCTTGCACACCTGTGGATCGGTGAGAGCGGCGTATCCAATCTCAATATGCGGGGAAGCCCTTCCAAAGAACAGTCCAGAATCGAACGGTACTGCAATCGGGTGGCCGCCGAAGTCCTGATCCCGAGTCGCGAGTTCAGGAACAACTGGAATCCGCGAGAAAGCCTTGACGATGCCATTTCCAACCTTGTTAGGAGATACCGGGTAAGCTCGCTGGTTGTCCTGCGGCGCGCCCTGGACCTTGGACTCATAGACCGGGATACCTTCTTCGAGCAATACGACATTGAAGTGGGCAGACAGATGCCCGTCAGGAAAAGCAAGGGAGGCGACCCCTTCGCCACATACTGGACGCGGAGCAGTAAGCGTCTTACCGAAGCCGTTGTGTCCTCCGCGTTCGAAGGTCGCATGCTCTATCGTGACGCGGCACACCTTCTCGGCGTCAAGGTAAAGACCTTGCAGGGGCTGGCCGACAGGCTTGGAGGGCAGTAGTATATGGCTTCTCGTTACTGCCTCGACGCCAACGTCTTCATTCAGGCCAAGAATGGTCCGTACGGTATGGATATCGTTCCGTCATTCTGGCAATTTCTGGACGAGCAAGCGGATGCCGAGGCCATCTGCAGTTCGAAGGAAGTATACGAGGAGCTTGCAAATGGGGATGACGACCTCGCCATTTGGGCTAAGGATCGCAAGGACGGGGGCATGTTCGTTGAACCGGACGAGAAAACCCAAGTCGTTTTCGCAGACATCGCCGACTTTGTAATTGAAAGGTACGTCAATCATCAGGCCCGACTTTTCCTGGATGGTGCTGATCCATGGATCATCGCGCAGGCAAAAGTCGAAGGGGCTGTCGTCGTCACCCATGAGAAGCTCGTTACTGACAACTCTGCGAAGGTAAAGATACCCAACATTTGCATCCAGTTTGAGGTAAAGTATGTTGATACCTATGAAATGCTTAGAGATATGGGAGCGCGTTTCTGAAAATGAGCAGCACAACTGACACAAGAGAAAAGGGCCTCGAGACGCTTATCGCCAAGTCGCTGATCCATGAGGCGGGCTGCCTCTGCGGCAATCCTGCCAAATACGACCATGAGTACTGCGTGGACTTGGCGCAGCTCTCCGCCTTCCTGCGAGAGACCCAGCCGGAGGTGGCCGAGGCGCTGGCGCTGGGAGAAGACTGCCCGACGCGGCGCAAGTTCCTGCCCCGCCTCCTGGGCGAGATCGCCAAGCGCGGCATCATCGACGTGCTGCGCCACGGCCTCAAGCACGGGGCGCACGATCTCGACCTTTTCTACGGCACGCCGTCGGCGGGCAACGTGAAGGCGAAGACGCTCTACGAAGCCAACCGCTTCTCGGCCACCCGGCAGTTACGCTACAGCCGGGACTCAAGCGGGACGATGCCGAAGATTTGTCAGGGGCACCTCAAGTCGTGGCGGATCCTATATCCGTCTCTTGAAGAACGGCAAGTAGTTGCGGAGAAACTTGATGCAGACACGGTCCAGATCAATGAAGCAATTACTATAGCGCAACACCAAATCG
>DAOVDS010000157.1 GCA_030669415.1 bacterium | reverse complement strand
AGATGAACTTCGATGGTTCATCATTGAGTTCTGCATACGGCATGCATCCCTCCTGTAAATCCCAAGATCCAAATGTGTAACCATGTGTTTCGAATATTGGGATAAATCTGAGAATTGCTTCTATGTCTTCCCTGGTAATCTCATGGCTGAAATCTTTGAGCATCCAAACCCCAATTCCCACATTGTCAAGGGATCACTTTCCGTATAGCAACTTGACTGGTGAATTGTACCCAACTGCAAATGACGCTGTCAAGAAACAACAGGGCTGTGGTCTATATGTACTGAGAATGATTCACATGCATACACTGTTGCATTTTGCGGGTTTCACTATTATGATTGCGTATCTTAATTTTAGCCGCGCTGTTTACAGCGCGGGAAGACGCGCCGCAAGCGGCGCGGCTAAAATGGTATTTGCGCGGAGGATATTGTGAAGAAGCTCAAACTCGGGATACCCAAGGGCAGTCTGGAAGAGGCGACGATTGCGCTTTTCGAGAAGGCGGGCTATCGCATCCGGGCGACCGAGCGCTCGTATTTCCCCACAATTGACGACCCGCAAATCGAGTGCATGCTGGTGCGCGCGCAGGAGATGCCCCACTACGTGGAGCGGGGCGTGCTCGACTTCGGCATCACCGGCCACGACTGGGTCAGGGAGACCGGGGCGAAGGTCGTCGAGGTTGCCCAGCTGGTGTATGGGAAGCAGGGCATGCGGCCCGTAAAGTGGGTTCTGGCTGTTCCCGTACACTCGAAAATCAGAAAGCCCAAAGACCTCAAGGGCAAGACTATCGCGACCGAGGCTGTCAACCTGACCCGGGAGTACCTGAAAAAGCACAGGGTCAAAGCACTGGTCGAGTTCTCCTGGGGTGCTACTGAGGCGAAACCGCCCGAGCTTGCAGACGCCATTGTCGAGATTACCGAGACCGGCAGCTCGCTGCGTGCAAACAACCTGCGGGTTGTGGATACTGTGCTGGAATCCACCACGCGAGTTATCGTGAACCGCGACTCCTGGAAAGACAAGCGCAGGAAGCGCAAAATAGAAAATATCGTGCTTCTGCTTGAAGGCGCGCTTGCAGCATACAGCAGGGTCGGGCTCAAGATGAACGTGTCCTGCGACAACCTGCTTGCCGTGCTGGCGCTTCTGCCGGCGCTCAAGAACCCGACTATCAGCCAGCTTAGCGACGAGGGCTGGGTGGCGGTCGAAACCATAATCGAAGAATCGACCGTGCGGGACCTCATCCCTGAGCTCAAGCGTGTCGGTGCGCAGGGCATTGTCGAGTACCCGCTGAATAAAATCATTTGAGTTCCAAAGCCGCGGGTGGCGCAGCCACTCCTGACAAAAGGGCCTGTGGCCCTGGCCGCGGAAAGATTGTATTTTTCCCCACCGATAAACGGCGGGGCTTTGGAATTTTCTCTGTGGTGATAAAGACAGTTGGGCAGGGAGGTAAGCGTTGGGCAAACCTATCAAGGTTATCGGCACTCGCGGAAAAGTAGTCGAGACCGAGCACAACATCGTCTACGCCGTGGTGCGTGCCGGCAGGGTGATTGACTCTGGAGGCGAGATAAAGCTCAACCGAGCGATGCGTTCATCAGCGAAGCCCATCCAGGCGCTTGTCTGCCTCGAAACCGGCGCGGCCGACGCATTCAAGCTCACGGGCTCGGAACTTGCCGTCATAGCTTCAAGCCACAACGGGACTGATTTGCACACGCGAACGATACGCAGAATCCTTGCCAAATGCGGGCTCTCGGAGCGCTACCTGCAGTGCGGTTATGCGAGACCTCTGGACAAGAAATATGACGAAAAATTCCTCCGCAGGGGTGAGAAGCCTGCAAGAATCAGGCATAACTGCTCCGGCAAGCATGCGGGGATTCTCGCCTCCTGTGTGCAGATGGGCTGGCCTCTTGAGGGCTACCGCTCGGCGAAGCACCCGTGGAACAGACGTGTCTTCGAGCTGATATCGCTCTTCACCGACATCCCCGCCAGGGAGGTGAGCTACGCCATTGACGGCTGCGGCGTGCCGGTGATTTTCACACCGGTGAAGGAGTCCGCGGTCGCCTTCGCGCGCTACTCCACGCCCGAGAATCTGCCGGAGCCAATCAGGAGCGGTGTGCGCAGAATCACGGCAGCCGTCAACCGCTACCCGGTCTACAATTCAGGCCGGACGCGGTTCCTGGCCGCGCTGTACAAAGCCGCACCGAACCGTTTCGTGGCCAAAGAGGGAGGGCAGGGCGTCTTCTGCCTCGGAGTGCTTGGTGAAAATACCGGTATTGCAGTCAAAGTCCTCGACGGGCGCAACTACAGCTACAACCCCTACGAGCCGGCAGTGGTGCATCTGTTGAAGCGCCACGGGCTTCTTAAACGCTCCGAGCTGAAAGCGCTTGGCAGATTCCGAAGCCCCGAGATAAAGAACTCACGAGATGAGGTCGTCGGATACCTGAGGGTCATCAAGTAGTCTCTTTCACCGCCAGGACCCGCAGGCGGTGGCCTTTGCCGAGTCTTGCCAGTACGAGACTTGCAATCTTCTCGAAAGGCTTTCGCCACGCCTTTCGCTTGCCCGGGAACCGGAAACCCGTCGTCCTCGAATACTTTATGGTAAAACCGGCATCCATGCAAAGGTGCCTGAGTGTCTTGGGCGTGAAGCAGGACAGGTGCGCCGCCGGGTAGTTGCTCCCGTCGCGCGCCATCTTTATCGCGGTTGAAGCGTAGTTGGGCGTGTGCAGCCACATCGCCCCGCCCAAGCGAACAGCCTCGTGCACCCGGGCAGCCACGGCCCGCGGGCTCGGGACGTGCTCGATAACCATGTTGAGCACCGCCACGTCGAAGGAGCCGGCAGGCAGGTCCGCATCGCACACGTCGCAGGTACGAATGTCAAGCCCGCGCTCGCGTCCCACGCGGGCAAGTTCATCCGCTATCTCGACTCCGAGGGCCTCCCACCCGGCAGCGCTGGCCGCGTTGAGGAATCCGCCGCTGGCGCAACCGACCTCAAGCAGCTTCCCGGTCTGGCGGAATTGTTCCAATTCTTTGAGTATGCGCCGGTAATACCACGCCCGTGACTCCCGGTAGCCCTTTTCCGTCAGGCCCTCGACTGTAGCACCGCTGACTTTCTCGAATCCCCCGGCTGGGCGCGGATTGAGGTAGACGAAGCCGCAGTCGCCGCACTCGACAAAGGTGTTGCCCTCAACTTCGACGTGGGGCCTGGGATTGTCCGCACCGCAGAGGTCGCAGCTTACATGCTCCCTTTCCTCGGGGCTCACGGCTGCCTCACCGCTTCATAGACGGCGAGAGCCTTCTCCAGCAGCGCATCAAGGCCGGACAGGGGCAGCATGTTCTCCGGGTCGCACGGCGCGCTGTCAGGCTCGGGATGGATTTCGAGGAAGAGTCCGTCCGCCCCGGCAGCGATACCCGCAAGCGCAATCGTCTCGACGTGCCGGCGCTGGCCGCCGGAGCTCTTGCCCCTGCCGCCCGGGAGCTGCACGCTGTGCGTGGCATCAATCACTACGGGGTGGCCGAATCTCTGCATGTCGGGGATGGCTCGCATGTCGGTCACGAGGTTGTTGTAGCCGAAGCAGGTGCCGCGCTCTGTCAGCATTATTCCCGCCGCGCCGCCTGACTCCAGCTTCTTGAGCACGTTCTCCATATCCCACGGCGCGAGGAACTGCCCCTTCTTGACGTTGACAGGTTTTCCCGTCCCCGCGGCGGCAAGCAGCAGGTCGGTCTGGCGGCAGAGAAAGGCCGGCACCTGCAGGATATCGAGAACCTGAGCCGCAGGCTCCGCCTGCTCCGGGAAGTGTATGTCAGACAGGACAGGAACACCCGCCTTCTCGCGCACTGCCGAGAGGATGGCCAGGCCCTTTTCCAGCCCCGGCCCGCGCTCGGAGTCAATTGACGAGCGGTTCGCCTTGTCGAAAGAAGCCTTGAAGATGTAGTCCACGTTGTACTTCTCGCACAGGTCGGATGCAGCCTCGGCGACTTCGAGGCAGAGCGCTTCGTCCTCGACCACGCACGGTCCTGCAATCAGGAACAGCTCTTTGCCGAACTCCCGGCCCGCGACGCTTACCGTCCTCGACATGACCACCTCCAGGGCGCCTGTTTGAGTTCAAGGAAGCTATCAGTAGCATTCTACTCGCAGCACAGGCGCTGTCAAGAACTGTCGCCTGCAGGTGAGACCTCAGAGGGCCTGAACTCCTCTGTTCACGATGCTACACGTCGAGCAAGCTCGACCGCTAAACGCATTGTTAAAATCGGTGTAATCTGTGAAATCGGTGGTTATTTTTTGGTTGCGGCCGGTGGCCGCGCCGGGCTAAAACGGCAGCGGCGCTGTGCCGACCGCCGACACAACCCCACTACCTGCGCCACTTCAACTCTGCGGCTAAACTTCAACTGTTTGTGGCTCTGCGATCAGGTCCCATACGAGGGACCAGCCCTTTTCAATTTGCGTGATTTCGTCGTCGAGCTTCCTGAGGCACCCGCGCAGCCCCTCCAGAAAGTCCGTATCGAGCGTGAACGACAAACCCGCAAGCTCCTCGGCAAGCTTGTCACTGACTTCTCTCAAACCTTCCGCCTTCAATGCTTCCATCTGTACCTCCCCCTCTCAAAAGACCGTGTCAGTTACTCTATGAAATTTATCGGCCCCCGGATACGCCGACTTTACCGAATTGTTCCTTTAAGTGCACCCCATTACAAACAAAGCCGGCAGTTGTAATGGCCGCACCCCAATGCGCGGGTTATGCTTTAGGCGGAAGAAGGGAGATAAGCCATGAACGGCGGCAGTCACGGAGGGTTTTTCCTGAATCAGTCGCTCAACGACACGGTGAAGTCTTTCCGTATCGTAGGTCGGGGCCGCAGAAAGAGTTACGTCAAGAAACGCTTTCCGCGGATACGCCGGTCAGTATACTTGAAAGAGGATGATCCGATTTTCAATACTGTCGGGCCAATTATGCTGCTTCTGCTCGCCATGCCCTATCTGTTCTTCCTCGGATTCATCTATAAGGGGATACCGGCGGTAATTGTCCTTGCAGCGATAATTGTCTACTTAACACTCCGCGGGAAAAAACGTAAAGCTTCTACCGATTCTTCGGAACCCCCGATTCTTTGCCGGCGGGGGCAAGAAGGAGGTGTGAGATGATATGCGGTTCAGGTTACGGTGGCATGAAGAGGTTTCTCAGCATGTCGAGGCGCGATACATACTACGCGCCTGGCAAAAGGAAAAGGAGCTGCCACACGCGCCCGACGAATAACGGCAGGCCTGTGATAAGCTCTACAACCCATCATGCCAGGCGCAGGCCGAAAATCGCGCCCCACCGCAGGCACACAGAGCTGTGCTTCGGGCAGGATGTCATGGGGCCCATAGTAATCGTGCTTATCGCCGTGCTGGTGATTGCGGGCGTCGTCGTTTCCGCCACTGGCGGTGCAGGCTCGCTGGGCATACTGATACTGGGCCTCTTCGGAGCACTGCTCGCCGGCGGAGTGGTTGCCAACGCCATATTCGGCCGCCGTCGCGCGCCAGGGCACCATGCCCGCGCCAGGTAACGCAAGGAGGTGAGAAAATGTTTGGCTTCTACGGCCTGGGACGCAGCAAGCACGGGATGAGACTCTCATGCAGCGATACAGCCACCGGCTTTAGCATCGGCACCGGCAGGCGCAAGACAGGCGCCCATAATACCACAGTCTACGGCGCCACCGGGGCACGCGTCAGGCGGTCTGTGCACAAAGTCAGGCGAACATACTGCAGGCACCGCAAGCCGAGCTTCTCGCACGATGTCGTTGCACCCCTAATTGTCGCGTCTCTTGGCGGCGCAGTGCTGCTTGCCCTGGCCTGTACCATGCCCGTAAACGGCCTGGCACTGATGGCCCTTGTCGTCGCGGTTGCTGTTGCCGCAATTCTGGGATACCTGGTGACAAGGTCCAAGTTCAAGAGACGTGACGAGAAACACTACGCCGGGCTGCGGAAATCCAGAAACTGAGGAGGTGAACCATGCTGGGCATGCATCAATCCCATTTCGCCAGGACAGCAGGGAAGGCATCACGCAGAGATACAAGAAGAGGTTTCGGCATTGGCGCTCGCAAGGGCAGGCGCCCGCCGCTGAAGGGTGCGCCACTGCGCTCCAGGATGCTCTACCAGGCCATCACGGGCTGGGAGCCCCGCAGGACAAGGCTCAGGCGCGCCATCTTCTACGCCTTCGTCTTCGGAATTTTCGGCGGCGGTATCGCCCTCTTCGCCACTGGAACTGCGCCAAAAAGCGGCCCCTGGACCACAGACGGCCTGTTCATCGCCGGATGCCTCACAGTAGCAGGCGGCGTAATCGGTTACTTCGCTGGAAAAAGAAGGCATTATACTGTAGAATCTCACGGCGAACAGAGCGAGAAGGAGGATTAGTATGGCGCTTTTTGAGTTTTTCTATCCCGAGCAGGCGCAGGCTGGTTACATGCGCGAGATGGCCAGCAGCATGCGCACCAGCACAAGGAGGGCAGGGCACTCGCGCAAGCGCGTGTCCGACGTCGAGAAGCGCGTGGCCGAGCTCGAGGATGACCTCGATTTCCTGTCCCTTATCACACTGACGCTTTTCTCGACACTGCACGAGAAAGGCCTCGTGGACAGGAACAGCCTGCTGAAGAAAATAGATGACATAGACATGTTCGACGGCCGCAAGGATGGCAAAGTCGAGCCCGAGGTCTTCCGCAAAGCCTTCGGCTTCGCGAAGTAGCGAACCGGCAAATATGACCCGCCCGCGGGCATTTAGTCCGCCGGACGGCGGATTCAGCCGGCGCAATAATTCCGGAAGCACCACGCTGGAGTGGAGAAAAGCGTGGTGGCAATAATATCAAAACCACAGATTACACAGATTCACACAGATTTTTAGCCGCGCCGCTTGCGGCGCGTTGAGAATTCCAAAGCCCCACCATTCACTGGTGGGGAAATCACAATCCCTCCGCCGTACGGCGGATTCATCGGCGTGGTTAATCAAACTACCGATCAACACGCATAAACACAGATTTGTCGTTTAGCCGCGTTGCCTGCAACCTGGAATAAAAACCACCTCGACCTGCCGCCAAGCCAATCCCACGCCATCTGGTGCCATCTCGATTATATTTCAAAATTTGGCAATGTTGCTAAATTCTGCAATATAATCCAAAATCGCAGATGGAGTGCAGCCCTTTGATTTAGCGGCCTCTCGGGCGATATTGCAAAATTCTGCAATATAATCGGCAGCGTGCTGCCAAATCAAAATGTAAAAATCAGAATGACAAATTGCACTGCAAAATTCAAAATGTTCTCCAACCCGCATGCCTCTGTGCCCACACGCTTAGCCGACGGGCTTGCCCGCCGTGTGATAGCCGCGTTGCCTGCAACGCGGAATAAATACATTCACCTGCAATCTTCAGCCTTTAGAGACCGCGGGCGCTTGAAATTTGTCATTTGGGCTTTGGATTTTATTTGAACTTTGAGCTTTGACATTTGAACTTCTGCCCTTGGCTGCTTTCCCGCCCCCTGAATCCTTCCTTGCCCGCACCCCATTTTTGTGTTATAATGGTTATAGAGGAACCGTTGACTCGTGTCCGTTGTGGGTATTCTCATAAGTTGCGAACCGAAAAACCGTAAACGTAACTTCTTACGAGGTAATATGTTCTGGCAGAAAACCCGTATTGTGTCCCCCGAGGCAAATGTGCTAATTCTACAAGACGCAATAAATCGATTATAAGAAAGGAGTGTACATAATGAAAATTGGAATTGTTGGTAGTGGACACGGTGGTTGCGCAATGGCTGCTGTGCTGACAATGCATGGTCACGAGGTTAATATTGTCAAACTAGGTAAGGCCATTCATAATGAAAACTTTCGGGTCTTACAAAAACGCAAGATGATCCGCTTATCAGGGATTGAGGGTGAAGGCGAGTTTCCTTTGGCTCAAGTGACTACCGACCCATCCAAAACAATTCCAGAAGTCGAACTAGTCCTAATTTATTATGTATCAAATTATCACTCAATGGTTGCGGAACGTCTGGCACCTTATCTCCACAAAGAGCAATCTGTGATACTGAACCCGGGCTACATGGGCAGTCTCTTATTTGAAAAAGCGATGAAGGTAGCAGGGAACATGTCTACTCCTCTTTTTGCTGAATTTGAAACATTACCCTATTCATGTCGCATCGAACAACCGGGAAGCGTGAGGATCGCTTCACGGAATGTCCGCCATCCGTTTGCTACCTATCCCGCCAGTCGTGCCCAAGAATTTGTCAGGCACTTCGGCCATGTATTGGGGGAGTGTATTCCTCGTAGGCATTTGCTTGAAGTGGCATTACATAATCCTAATCTTGTAATCCATACAATTGGCGTTTTAATGAATGTCGCACTAGTTGAAGAACCGAACAGGAATTTTGCGATGTACCGCGATGGCTTTTCCCCTTCTATGTGGAAGTTAATAATGAAGCTGGACGAAGAAAAAATGGATGTTCTGGAAAAACTTGGTGCTCCACGTATTTCATATTTTGACGAGTTCCGACTGCGTACATTTGAGAATACAACCATCGATTCCCTCGAAGGTTTTCAACATTATGCTTCTGAGGCTCCAGATGGTCCGTTTTCTGTTGATCACCGTTACGTTACCGAAGATGTACCTATGGGGTTAGGACTGCTGCATTCTTTAGGCCAAGCAACAGGGATATCCACACCGATTTGTGATAGTCTGATTAACATCGCAAATGCATTTTTGCCTCATCACGACTTCTGGGCTGAGGCACGCACAATCGAATTCCTCTGGGACGGTACTTTGGAAGAGATGCTTGAAGTGTTAACCAAATGAGAAGTTTTTCAAGACAGAGACCTCTCTTTTACAAGGAAGCTGTGTAAGAAGTATTATGGAACCACAGGAAATTCTTCTATTGACCCAGTTGTGTTTTTTAAGATGCAACTCATAGGACACCTTGAGAATATTATATATGACAGGCAACTTGCCAGAGTAATAAACGTCTAACAGCATTGACAGCCCAAGTTGCAGAGACTATATTATTAAGCAATTGAGGCTGGTACGGTTAGCTTGCAACGTGCCAATTTGGCAGGGCGATTTCGATTTCGGAGGGAAGTAAAACTCGTCCTTTTTGAAATCGCGAGTCCCCCCGATGAACCAGCGACTCGGGCGTAAGGTGTTGGCGTTGAATCAGTTATGGGGCGGCTTTGGGCTTGTCCCAGTTCCGTGTCTATCTGCGGTTGCCATATAATGGCTCTTGATTACCTGCTATCGAAAGCAAATGGCAAAAAGTGGCTGTGCCACCTCTGTACTACTAACAGTAAACATCTTGTTTTTTTGCGAAGGTTTCATGCGACTGCTTTCATAAGTTGACTGGATGTAACATGTTGCAATTCGAGAACCGCTATTATGATCTGACGGCCTTTTTGCGTAATCGTGTAGCGGCACGCGCCACAGTATTACACGGCGGACAAGTCCGCCGGCTAACCGTATTGTCAAACAAATCGGTGTAATCTGTGAAATCGGTGGTTATTCTTTGGTTGCGGCCGAAGGCCGCGCTGTGTCCTCTGCGCCTCTGTGGTGAAGGATGAGATTGCCACGCTCCCTTCGGTCGCTCGCAATGACGGTCCTTCGCCAAATGAACCAAACCATCTTTCACATCTCTTACGCTACAGGGGCTACAAGCCGGTGCGGTGATGAAGCGCTTTTACCTGCTCTTTTTGCACACTGCCGGGTGCTGTAAATGCTTATTTTCCTAACTCAGCAGGCATGGAAGCCATGAAAGTCCCATACCGAGCGGCTTGCAGCGTGTACATACTCGTATGACGAATTTTGTCATACGACGCTGCACCCATAAAGATGTGCCGAAACGAAGTTTTTTTTCGTCCGTAACTGCGGTTTTACAAAAGACTTGGCTAAAATTGCGGAATCGGCATAGCCGTT
>DAOVDS010000327.1 GCA_030669415.1 bacterium | reverse complement strand
TCCTTGTTCGGAATGGTCTTCTTGTTCTTAAGCGCGATTTTGGCCTTGCTGTCACCGTCTTTTGCGACTTCCACATCGTGCAGCTTCGACTCCATGTTGAGTATCTTCACGCCCGCGTCGAGGTTGACCGTCAAATCAATGTCGTGGCCCGCACGCGTGCCGGCCGGCGTTACCTGCGGCGTAATTTTGGATGCATCCGGAACTTCCGTTGTGTCCGGCTCGCGCCCCGTGCCTTCCCTGCCTACCGGCTCGCCTGGAATGAACCGCGGCCCCACAACCGTCGGGAACGAGAAGGTGAACTTGCCATCCTCGTAGGGCAGCATCTCGACGTACTTGATGGTAATTTCAATCTGCTCGCCGGGCCGGATGTTGGCGACAGACTGCGTGAAGATGTTGGGGCGCTCCTGGTCCAGGAGCGAGGCGATTTTGCCTTCCGACTTCGCCTGCTCGTAGATTTTTCGCGCCTCCTCGCGCCGCTTGATGACCCCCCGGATGGTCCGCTCGCCGACCTTCATGAGCATCGCATCCACCGCGCCTCTGGCGCTAAGCGGGAATATGTAGATTGCCTCGATTTTGTCCTCGAACGGGTTGTGAAACACCTGCTTGACCGTCACCCGCGCGACGAAACCGGAGATGTCCGCCGTAACGCTCGTGTGCCTCAGCGGGCAGTCAGCCTTGGGCTTGCCATCCTTGTCAATTACCCGCAGCACGCCCTGCGTTATCTTGGGCGCAGCCTGCACACCCTCCTGCGCAAAAGAAGGCATGCCGCCCACCAGCACAAACACCATCACTACCGACAGCGCCACGACAATACTCAACTTCCTTCTCATAACTTGCCCCCTTACATGTTTCCTTCCCACCATTACTTATTCCTTTGGACACTTCACAACCTGCATCAGTTCCAACAAAACAGCAATTCTTTGAAAGGCTGACGCGGACAAGTTGTGGTGGAATTTACTCTTCTTCCTCTTCCGGGTCTTCATCCTCCGACAGCGCGTCAATGACTGGTTTGAGCTTCGCTGCGGCGGATTTGGCTCCCGGGGTGTCAATTTTCTGCAGGCAGTCCAGTGCCGCCTGGCGGGTTTCATTTGAAGCTGAAAGGCTTTCCGCAATTGCCACAAGGTGCCAGGTGGCGTCGTCACCCATAATGCCTGCAATACCTTCGATATAAGTGGGGCCATAATCTATACCTGTTCCGGAAGCGACAACGGCCTTGGAAAACAGCAAAGGAACTGATTTCTTGTCTTTCGCTCTCACCAACAGCTCTACCGCATCCATCACTCTTCCGCATGGCACGATTATGAAGCCGCCATATTCCTCTATTTCTTGAAGCGTATCTTTTATCCCTTTCCAGTTCTCGATCGTCTCGGTGGCGATAGCATATCTTGCCAGCGAAAGACAGAAGCGGTCAATATGCTCCGGACCTTCACAAGGGGCATGAAATGGGGACCATACAGACTGCCACTCGCTTTTAGCGCTATATTCAATTGACTTGCACATGATGTACTTGCACAACTCCCGGCCTTCGGGTGGGAGCAGGTCGTGTATCCTGCGTACTCGAAGTGATGAAAAAGCGTACCTGCGAAGCTTGTAATCAGTCCCCAGCTTCCGCACGGTACCTATCACAGACTTCACAAACTGATTTCCGCCGGCGCAGTAGAGATATTTTTCCTGCCGGGCAACAAAGCCATCGCTCTTTTTGACGAGCGGCGAAACAGCGTCAAAGGCGGCCTGGCACTCAGACGCTTTCTCAAAAACGAATTCTCTCTCTTCTTCCCGGTGAATTGTGGCTGGCTTGCCTGAAGAGCTGTAAGTTATCAGCCCCTTCTGCGCGAGGGAAGCGAGCACTTTCTGCGCAGCCATCCTCACCGCGAGGCTTATAGACCACTGCTTATCGGGGTCGGACAGCAGGACGTCAGGAAGCCTGATTTGGTAAATGTTCTTTGGACATGCCCTGATAACATACCCCCGCTCACCGAGTATTTCCGCGGCGCGAGTTACCACCTTCTCAACCAACTCCACAGGCCCCCCCACCTGGATGGGAGTCACTTCTTTCTCCTCTTTGGTCAAAGGACCAAATATGGCCAAATCGGTTCTTGTGCCCTCAGTAATTCCAAATTCATCCTGGAGTATAGCTAACACGCGATCTCTTTGCATACGAGAATGGACTGTGATAACGACAGAAGAGTATTCTTTGGGTGGTGGGAGCGTGCCTCCAGCGTCAATCGGAGCTGCGGCGCAGCCTGCCGCAAACAGGAACAGAACCAGCAATACTCGTTTCATTGTCAGCCTCCAAGCCAGGATATTTCTGTGGCGGCAGCATTATACCATCCAGGAGGCCGAAGATAAAACAGATTTGTACCACTGAGAAACCGGGGTATCTTTTTGCCGCGGTCCCACAGGGACTCCTGAGGCCTGCAACGCGGATAGTACCGGGGCTTATTTGCTGAAGCTGGACACCCAGCCGGGCCGTGCGGTTGGCGACGCGGCCAACCGGCGTAACCTGTTCCAGGGAAGCCTTGTCCCTACTTGGAACTTGTTCTGAAGAGCCTGCCGTCGGGGATTACACCCCACTCGTGCATGATGCTGGTTCCACGCTTCGGCTTGGGGTAGACAGGTTTCGACAACAACAGGCGCGTGCCGGGCTTCACAGGCTCAACAAAGAACTGAACGCGGACAATGCTGTCGTAGCTGTTCTTCGTTACTATCTTCGCCTTCTCGTCAAGCTGATACACGGGGATGTATTTGACCGCAAAGGTGAATTCCTTCCTGCCGAAGAAGATTCTCTGCGCATCGTCAAGCCAGTACTCAAGGAAATCAGCAATCTCGTTCTTGAACAGCCCCGCCTTGCGCAGCTCGTTGCCGAAGAAGGTGCGCAGCCTGTCATAGGTTATCTCGACATAATCCAGGTATATCTTTCCTTTGGCGTTGCGGTGGAGAATCCAGCCCTTGTCAGACAGAAGCGGCACATCGAACCTGTTCTCATAGAAGAGATACTTGTAGACCTTGCCCTTGTAGCTAATCTTGCCATCTTTCAGGTAAAGGTTGGCCCAGGTAATTTTCCTGCCGAGAGGAATCTCAGGTATTGTCTTGATGGCGCAGCCGCTGAACCTGACCGATACCTCCTCGCGGGCAGGCTTGTCGCGGTACAGGTATATGACCGGTTTGGCGCCCACGGGCCCGGGGGAGACGATAATGTAGTCCACCCTGGTTACTGTGTCTTCTCCCCCCGGCCCGGATACAGTAAGACTGACGGCGAAAAAGCCCCCGTTCGGCCCGGTGTAGAGGTGGGTGGGATTTTGCTCGACGCTTGTTTCCCCATCTCCGAACTCCCACAGCCACTCGGTGACAGCGCCGGTGGACTCGTCTGTGAACTTCACGGAAAGCGGCGCCTCACCTGACCTCGGGGTGGCGGAGAACTCGGCTTCGGGAGGAGGGAACCCGACAAGAATGTAGTCAACCTTCAGCTCAGTGTCCAGGCCGTCTGGTCCGCTGACGGTCAACGACACGTCATAAGCACCGTCGGCGTTGTAGGTGTGAATGGGATTTCGCTCACTGCTTGTCTGGCCATCCCCGAACGACCAGAGGTAACTGGTGATGTCGCCTGCAGAAGTATCTGTGAATGTAACCTCAAGGGGACTGGGGCCGCTTGTCGGCGTGGCAGTATAGTCAGCGCTCGGCCCTGTCTCATATACCACAATGTAAGCTATTCTCGTTTTTGATGATACGGCAAACGTATCTCTGTAGAGCGTGAGAGTCACCGTATACACGCCGCTGTCGCTGTAAGAGTGCACCGGGTTGGTCTGAGTGCTGTCGCCGGTGCCGTCGCCGAAGTCCCAGCAGCAGTCTGAATAGAGCCCCGAGCTGAGGTTGGTAAACGCCACGTTAAGAGGCACCGTCCCCTCCAGCGGTGCGGCGGAGAAGTCCGCGACAACAATGTCAATATCGTCATCCTTGTCTTTTGCATCCTTGCAGCCGCAGACAGCAACAAAGCTCAAAACAAACAAGAGAATTATTAGCCCTGTTATGTGTCTCTCCAACACCCCTGCCTCCTCGTGAAAACTGCGTATGAAGGTCGTCCACATTCAGTAGCACCTTTGTCCTACAATACTATGACGCTGTTCCGGAAAGTTGACTTGCAAAACATCCCGGAGAGTTACAGTAGTTTTACAAATACTCGTTCTTGGCCCACAATCACGGCTGCAATCCGATTTGAAATTAAGGCTTTGCAAGCACGGCGGGGGCATCTATAATGGAGGACTCACAACTGTAAACGGAGAGAACCATGGTGACCCAGCTTGAGAGTGCCCGCGAAGGCAAGATAACCCCGCAGCTTGAAGCCTGTGCGAAGGCCGAGAAC
>DAOVDS010000434.1 GCA_030669415.1 bacterium | reverse complement strand
GAATTCCGAGGTCGGCTCTTCCGGCGGCGCCTCTTCGGCCCCCGTCCCCGGCTGCCCGAGAACAGGCTTCTCCAAAGGCAGGCCCGGCCTGAGAGGCGGTCTCACCGGTTTGGGCTTGGGCTCATATAATCTCCCGTCGTCCCTTTGTTTTTCTTCTCGGTACTTGCGGGCTATCTCTTCTCTTTCGCCCTTTTCAAATGAAAACCTGTCTTGGTCGTCGTCGCGGAACACTTCAACATCCTTGCCCTTGCGTCTTGAAACATCTCTTTGTTTCATCTGGGACTTAAGACGTTTCTCCTGCTTCTGCGCGTACTTCTCTGTGCCCCATCTCTCTCCGTATGCGCCGGCGCGGCCAGCACCAAGGCCATACTCATCCACCGGACGCTGCGCCTGCTGCTGCTCCTGAAGCTGCCTCTGGCGTGCCCTTGCTTCCCGGATGTTGTAGGGATTGCGCGCTAATTCTTTCCCAAGGTTCTGGATTTCGTCGATGTTCTTGTCGTATTGCTTCTGGAGGGCCTCGTTCAGCTCTGTGTAGCCCACCACCAGGTCCTGCGCTTCTTTCGTACGCCAGGCCTGCCCGCCAAGCGCCTCGGTAAGCTTCTCATAATTGTGCGTTATCCGCTCAAGTACTGCTAAGTTGGATTCAGTCTTCATGCGCTCTTCAATCCTTTTCGCCTCAACCATCATCGTCTGCCACTTGGCAATCTCCTTGACAGACTTGATTACCTCGTCCATGTTCGTGTCGTAGCTGTAGCTGTAACGCTGCGGCAGGTAGACAGAGACGTATGTCTCCTCAACCTGAATGTCGAGCGGCTCGGCAAGCTGCGGCGTAAACGACGAGCCCAGCTTCCCGGGCAACTGAATCCCGTAGTACACGGAGACGAAGTAGGATATGTCCTCCTCCGAGCGCTTCAGGAGAGGCACCAGGACTATCGAGCCGTTCTGCCCCGTCACCCGCGCAGGCTTCACAGGCACGCCCGCCACATCCGCGGTCCACAGTTGTGCGCCTTCCGGCATGCGCAGCTTCAGGTACTGCTTGGCGCGGTTCTGGATATGGAACGACGCCCGGTTGTACGAGTAGGATGACCTGTTTATCACCACGATGTACTCGGCGTTGTCTATTATTGCGTCAATCTCGGCAGCTTTCTTTGGACGCTCGAGCTCGTACGAGACGAGATAGGGGAACTCCACCGCCTTGAGCGTTAGAAGCACCTTCGCATCATCCGCCTCGAAGCTCGCCAGGTGCGGCACCTCCGAGGAATCCACGACATCCACCTTCTCGCTTTCACCCTCGATGAACCGCAGGTCTGCGGTCGCCTGGACGACGACGTAGGCGGCCCTGTCGTTCTCAACACCCAGTGGTTCTATGACGGGCACCGACAGCTTCACCCCCTCCGTCGGGTCGGCCTCCCAGTAGAGCACGAGCGCGTAGTTCTCGAGCACATCGTGCTGCAGCTTGACCGTGACCTCCACGCGCCCCTGGTCGTCCGGCCTGGAGAAGACCTTCTCCCTCAGAAACGCCCCCTGGATTGTCAGGCTCTCTTTCACCCAGGCGGGAATTCTGAACCGGAACTCCTGGCAGCCCGCATTCTCAATGCCGTACTCGACTATCGCCGCGTAGGCCAGCACTTCACCGCGCACCGTTAGCGCACTCACCGCCGTGGCCGACAGCTTGGGTTCGAGATGCGCGATATGCAGCTCGCCCGAGTAGCCTTCCTCGGAAAACTTGAAAGCCTGCTGGACGACGGCGAGCCCCAGCAGCGACTTGTCCACGGGCACTCTGTCCGCCCTGACAGGGCTGATTCGTGAGTGCTTGCCCGTATTTATCTTCAGGCCCGGCTCGGCCGCGATTGCAATCTCCCCGCGATGCCGCCTAACGCCTGCAATCGAGATTATCGGAATGTCCTCCCTTGCAATATCCGGCGCAGTTCTGCGCAGCCCTTCTATTACCAGAGTGCTGTGCTGAGGCAGCCCGCCCGGAATCATAAGGTGCAGGCGCTGCGATTTTTCTCCACCCTCGCCCTTGTGCACAAAGTAGGATTCCATGCCCTCACAACGAACACTCTCAATCTCAAATCCTCC
>DAOVDS010000214.1 GCA_030669415.1 bacterium | reverse complement strand
GAAATCCGTTTGCCTTGTCAAGCAGTAACTTGGCATCTTAGGTGGCTTGCTTAGCTATGTTGCGCGGAGTCCGAAGAGGGTTGCTTCCGGGGAGCAAATAAAATTTGCTCTTTATTACTCAAGGGGTTGAGTTAACACAGGGGACGATTGATGCCCCACGCCCCTTTTGGTGCTAAGTGACGAACCGGGCCGAAGTTAGGGAAATTGGACAAGCGCCACTGGAAACTCTCTGTTTCTTCCGGCATTCGCATAAGTTTCGACATGCAAGCCATTCTCATCGCAGAAAATGCCAGAAACTCTCAGACTCTCTGTTGAGAAAAATAATCTCCAGTTAACGCTCCTGCTTGCCGCACACCCGAAGCCAGGTCTGGTGGAACTAGCGTTGCGGGTGTATGGCATTACAAAGGAAGCCGGCTGAGCAGGATAAAATCACGCACTCTCCCGTTGTGCGCGCTATCGAGTCCTACAAAGAAGATATTCTTCGCTACAGAGTGCGATGCAGCTTGCGCCAGTGTCCCTGTTGTGGTTATGAGAGTAACAGTGAATTCTTTTTCCGTCGCCACGCACTTCGACATCGCTACCTGCTCGTAATAGCGGATGGGATGATTTATAGGATACAGATCTTTCTTCCTCGCTGGAAATGCCCTTCCTGCAACTGCACGTTCACGGATTACCCTCCCTTCGTGATTCCTTATAAACACTACACACTTTGGCAAATGCGGGAGCATGCGCACAGGTATGTGCTGAGCAATCAAGTGAACTATCGGCAGGAAGTAACCGCATCTGGAACGCCACTCTTCTATGCTGACGGACAGGTGGCAACTGCTGAAGCAAGTGAGTGGGAGAAGGAAAACGAGGCGGTGCCGGCAATGGCCCACAGCACGCTGTACCGCTGGATCACGACTTTGGGAAGTTCAAATAATCTCTCCCAAGAGGCTCTTGAGCACATGGGGGGTAGTAAACTCCCCCCAAGACAACAGCCGCAAACCCAAGACGCATCTGCTATCACTCCACAGAAATACCGCAGCCAGGCACGCAAGATGGTGCTTGAAGCTTGCAGGAATCTCTGATCACTTCAGCAAAATATCTACGCTTTTTCCAATCAGCAAATTTTCACCGACTTCGCAACACGGGGCCTTGGGCCTTGTGGTACAGTGCAATGATGCAGATAGGTTTCGGCGCGGATCTCTGTCATGCAAATGCGTTCGTATGAAGCAAAGGAGGAGAAAGATGGCTAAAGCTCAAAAGATGGGAGAGGAAAGGAAGCCGCTGGCTGGCAAACGCGCGGTGGCCTACTACCGCTGCGATATTCCTGACCAGTGTGATGCCGCGATTCTCAAGCAGCAGGAGCGCATTCAGAGATGGGCGCGAGATCATGGCGTAAAGATTGTGGCTGAGTTCGCAGAGCGTGGTGCATCGAAGATTCCAGGCAAAAGAGCAAGATAGAGATTTTTTCGAGTTTGTCTGACGGGGACACAAATGGAAAAGTGGTGGATTCAGCCGGAGCAGGAGATAAGGAAAAGGTCGGTGACCTACTACCGCCACTCCATGCAGGAAAGCCAGGAGAACTCCATCCCTATTCAACGCGAGCATGTTCGTGAGTGGGCACAAGAGCATGGAATTGAGATAATCAAGGAGTTCGCGGATTACGGCAAGAGCGGATTGTCGATAGAACACCGGGAACAGTTTAGCGACATGCTCGATAATTGGGTCAAGAAGCGAGATGATTTTGACTATGTACTTGTATTTGATGTAAGCCGCTGGGGACGTTTTCAGGACACCGACCTTTCGGCCGCCTATTCTGCAGAGTGCAAGAAACATGGTAAGACCGTGGTATACACGAGCATCGGCATGCCTCGTGATGACGACCCTCTCTATCCCGTATACATTGGTTTCGAGCGGTTCCGCGCGGCCCAGTATAGCCGGGAATTGAGCGGCAAGGTCTTCAACGGCTGTAAGAAGGTTGCCGAACAGGGGTTTCGACCTGGTGGAACGCCCCCATATGGCCTACGCAGGCTTCTCCTGGATGAAGCCAGGGAGCCCGTGCAGGTTCTCAAGCCGGGACAGCGCAAGAGCATCCAGAACCAGCGGGTGACGCTGACCCCTGGCGGCGAAGAAGAGGTGAAAGTTATTCGCAGAATCTTCACTGAGTTTGCCAAGGACCGGAAACAAGAGCGTGAGATCGCCGACGGTCTTAACCGGGACGGAATCCCCTCGCCGGGCAAAGCTCTGTGGGATGCCGGGAAGGTGCGGCATATTCTTACCAACGAATTGTATATCGGAACTATGGTCTACAACAAGACCTCGCAGCGTCTTCTGTCACCTTCAAGACGGAACCCGAAGGAGGAGTGGGTCCGTACGTCCGGGGCGTTCGAGGGCATCATTCCCAAGGAACTTTATTGGCAAGCGCAGGAAATCTTCGAGGAAAGAAGGCGCCGGTACGATCCAGTTCACATGCTTGAGCGGCTTAAGCATATCTCCAGGGAACATGGCATTGTGACACGTAACTTGGTGAACGCCGATTTGGAATCACCATCCGCCTGCAGTTACGCCAAGCGGTTTGGATCAATGGACATGGCATTTCAGAAGACCTTTGAGGATGCATTGGAACAGACCAGAACAGTAGTTATCAGCCATCTCCGGAAAATCGCCGATCAGGTTGAAGAACATTCTGACTTCATTGTGTTGAATGAGAGCTTCACCGTTTTAGTGCAGCCTTCGGTGCCTGTGCCCTACGGCTACTACACCTACTGGGCATTCAGACCCGATCAGCGCTCTGTCGTGGATATCACACTCGGGGTGCCGGTCTCCAACAGCGGGAAGTACGATATACTTGGGTATCTTGCCATGCCACGCCTGGTGATGCCCCATCGCTCGGTCCGCATCTTCAGCACAAGCGATGTCAAGATAGAAATGTACGGCCACGACGGTTTGGACATGATCAAAGCACTCATTGATTAGGGAGGCAGCTATGGAGAGCGTTGAAATACGGCCAATGAAAGAGCGCAGGTATAGGATGATATCCTTAGAGGCAATCAAGGTTATCAATTCCCGTGACCGGGACGAGGAACAGTTCAAGGAAAACGTGAGAAGCATCGATAAAGTGGGGCTTCTCAAGCCGGTGGTGGTCAACGAGAGATTCCTTAAGCGAACGGGGAAATATGAGCTGGTCTGTGGCGAGGGGCGTTGTATCGCATACAAGCGACTGGGGAGGAGCAAGATCGAGGGAGAGATAATAAGCTGCGACCGAAAGCGCGCGTATTTGATTTCTCTTGTCGAGAACATAGCCCGTGTTCCTCCGGGTACGATGTGGTTCGCGCGCGAGATGAAGCGGATGCATGATGCGGGCATGTCTTATAAACAGATATCCAGGATCACGGGCAAATGCGAAACGTATGTTGTGGACTACGTAGGACTGGTGGAGAAAGGAGAGGAACGGCTGATCAAGGGTGTCGAAACCGGCGTCTTTCCAATCTCCTTCGCTACCAAGGTAGCCGCGAGCACCGATGCCGGTATCCAGAACGTCCTTATGGACGCATTCGACAGCGGGTTGATCAATAGCACCAACCTCCGGCACGTGCGTAGTCTTCTTGAGAGCAGGCGGAGAAAGAGGAGTCCCGACGTTACTGAAAGAACCAGAAGACCCACCGAGTCGTTCCCGTACACCATCGTGCAGCTCAAGCGCGACATTGTACGCGTGACCAGAGAAAAAGAGAAGTTCGTGCGGGAGATGAGTCAGAAGGAGAACAGACTATTCTTTCTTCTCGAGTCGGTCAGTGCCCTGCGAGCCGTTCCCGCATTTATGGAGCTTCTCCATGCGGAGAACCTGGCTGATTTTCCGGTACTGAAGGGTACTTATAGCATGTAAGACCGAGGACCTGCAGTCCCACATTACAGAACGGAGGAGGTTTTCATGAAGAAAAACACCAACGGCAGGGGCGAAGACATCCCCATCGACAGGCTGACGACGCTTAACGAGAGGAAAATGGGCAAGAGAGCATATCAGAAACTACTGGCCAGCATCAAGACCGTGGGGCTGATAGAGCCACTTTGCGTCTATCAGGAAGGAGATCAATATTTCATCCTGGATGGATATCTTCGCTACAAGGTCTGTCTGGAACTGGGCGTAGAGAGCCTCCCTTGTTTCGTCCTGCCGGATAAAGACGCATACACATGCAACCGCTACGTCAACCAGCTCTCGCCGGTGCAGGAAGCAAGAATGCTTCGGAAGTCACTGGAAACGCTTGACGAATCTACGGTTGCGAAGACCTTTGGACTTAAGACTATCAGGCATCGTCTTGACCAGAGGTTCTTGAAAGAACTTCATCCCCGTGTTGTGAAGGCATACGACAAGGGGCGTATTATCAAGACCTGCGCTCAGGGGCTGACGTTTGTCAAACCTTCCCGCCAACTGGAAATCCTGGACGCGATGGAAAAAAACGGCGATTTCAGTGCCGCATACGTCCGAACCCAGATCATGAAAACGCCTGCGAATCTGTGCAGAAAGAGAAAGAAGAAGAATCCATGGGCGGAGAGTACACAGAAAAAACAGGAATTGGTGGAGAAACTGGAGCAGGCGGAAAAGCGCTATGACTTCTATTCTGGCCTGTACCGGCAATACGTGACGGACCTGCTGAAGATGTGCATCTACGTTCGCAAGCTCGTCACCAACGAAAAAATTCGTGCCTACCTTCAGGAACATCACGCAGAGATACTGCAGCGTTTTGAGGCTATTCTCTTCGAGACTGAAGGGAAGAAAGTGGGATAGCGGTGGATGGCTTCGCCTTATTCTTCCGGCAGTCCCAAGTTGCGGCGAAGCTTGTTCCAGTCGTAGGATATGTCATACGGGCTCTTGGACTGCCTGTGAGAGTATTCTATTCCCCGAATCAGGTCAATCACTCTCTGGCGCCCCGCCGGCGTCTTGACAGCCTGCTTCGGGGTCAGGCCGCCCAGTGCTGGAAGCGGCGAGTCAGGCCAGTGCCCGTAGTGCTCTGCCTGGGATTGGGCCATTACTTCTCTGAGTTCCGGCGCCAGCACCTTTGAAGATTCCTCCGTGTCTTTGCTTTGACCTCCCTTGAGCCATGCCTCTTTGACCAACTGGTCGCCGGGCTTCTCCTCACCGCCAATGTACTTCAGCCTGCCAAGACTCTCAAGGAGCTTTGTCCAGCGTGCCTTGCGCTTCAGCGAATTGCATTCAAGTTTCAGCTTGTTGCCATTGACTTCCACCCTGCCGAGAAGTATTCTGTCGTGCTCTTTCTGCTTGACCCAGACGAAACGGCAGAGTTCGTCTTCAGACTCTTCTTCCTCAAGCTTCTTGCAGTTTCGCAGCGCCGTCAGGTACTCGCCGGGGTTCTCAATTTCGTAGTGGCAGGTGCAAAGCACAATCGGTTCGCCGTCATAGTTTGCCAGCTTCGGTGGCTGCTCCATCTTCCGGTGTAATTCCACCGCCAGATGCCCGAAAACTTCTGCCTTCGCCTTCAGGAACTCGTGCCAGCCCGCCCTGAGGTGCCCGTCCTCGTACTTCTCAAGCTCAAGTTCAAGGTGTGCCCTGATATATTCCTTCCAGTCAGGCGGGAAGGCGAACGATGCGCCGGCACCGAAATGGTACGGCCCGGCGGGATAGACGCGGCAGAAAGTAATAAGCCAGCGCGAAACGCTCAGTGAGAGATTGTAGTCATGAACAAAGACGCGACCACCTTCAAGGATATTCTCAAGCTCGACTCCAAGACCCTTGTCAACGTGAATGACCTGGTATGCGCTCATGTGCGAGGCATTCACCGCCGCCAGAACCCGTTTCTCGCGGTCGCTCAGGGTTGGGTCCGTCTCCATCTCCTCGGCAATGCTCTTGCTCTTGTACGTCTTTCGGTAGTCTATCCACGCCCAGTCCTGGAACACTACGGTGTGGGCCCGGGCGAGTCTGGCAACCCTCGCATCCTCGGCTGGGTCCCTACCCCAGAACTTCTTCATGAGTTTGTCAATATTGGGGTTGGAGTTATCAAAGCGGCGAAGGCCTTTGCGTATCAGGGAGTTGTCCACACGCTTCCATGCTTCTATCTTCGGATCCTTGAATTTCGGTGGCAGGTACTCAGGCGTCGGGTAATCGAAGCCTGGTGACGACTCCGCTCGCTCCTTCGGCAGGCAGCATTTCTTGTATTTTTTGCCGCTCCCGCACGGACACGGGTCATTTCTTCCTATCACAGTTGCTCGCTTTCCGTCAATCGCTCCAGCAGTTCCCGAAGCGACATGATACACGCATTGTGGCAGATTCGCAAGCCGCAACTGTGCTTTTGATGTCCCCGTTTTCGACCCTGTAAGGGCCTTTGCCATTTAGAGGAGGAATGTATCAGGAGTATCCCTGTAGATAGGTGCGTTTGATGGCAGTCACCGTAAAGGCGAGCCTTTTTATGCCGAAGGAAAGGAAAATGAAGAATTCTGACTGTCTCTTGGGTTGTTGAGGTGAGCCGGGCCTCCAGACAAAACCATCGGGACAGGTGGACACTATGGCAGAACAGCAGTTTTCCTCCGGTGGTGCTCCTAACTCGTCACGAGTCCATGGGTTAGGAGCGCAACGGCGGAGAGGCAAATATCTGCCCCAGCGACCCATCAGGTTCTGTCTGCCCACCTTACCTCGACAATCTCGAAATTTTTGTCCCCGTCCACCCCCTAAAAGGGGCCTTTGCTGTATAGAGGGGAAGTTTTTTGTGGAGTCCCTTCAAGCAGGCATATTATGTTTCAGACGCAAAAAAATTACAGTCAAGGGGGACACATCGAACAATCTTCCGGTATGTAAACCGTAGGGAGCATATTTCAATTTCCAGAGGAAAACATTCTCAAGGAATTCCCGGAAATGACTGGATTTTACGGCACACCTGAGGACCCCTGTGTGGACTGGTGGGCAGTGCAAACTGCTGCTGATATTGACGAGGCCATCGGAAAGGAGGGCGTATGAATGTTGCAGAAGTAATGGTTGCACTGGCAGATATGACTGTCAGTGAATTGCGCCAGCAGTATGCTGAGGTTTTTGGAGAAACTACAAATTCCCGACATAAGGGCTTCTTGCGCAAGCGCATTGCATGGCGAATGCAGGCCCAGGCGGAAGGCGGCTTGTCTGAGCGTGCATGTACGCAGGCAGAGAAACTGACGGACGAGGCGGGCCTGAGATTGTCTCCACCGAAACGAATGATTGAGTCCGTCAACGGACAGCCGCGGCGCAAAGACCCGCGACTGCCCATGCCCGGCGTGGTTCTGACCCGGAAATACAAGAACCAGGAAATTCACGTCACTGTACTTGAACACGGCTTCGAATATGAAGGGAAAATATACCGGTCACTCAGCGCCGTGGCGAGGAGAGTTACCGGCTCACACTGGAACGGTTACGACTTTTTCAATCTTCGCAGGAAGAAAGGAAATGGAAATGGCAGGAAGAAAAAATGAAACCCCAGTCATCCGTTGCGCTATCTACACGCGCAAATCCACAAACGAGGGACTTGACCAGGAGTTCAACAGTCTCGACGCTCAGCGTGAGTCAGGTGAGAACTGCGTCACAAGCATGCGAGGCGAAGGCTGGCAATGCAAGCCTGATCACTACGACGATGGCGGCTACACTGGCGGGAACATAGACCGCCCGGCGTTCAAACGGCTGATGGCCGATGTCGAGGACGGGAAGATAGATTGCATCCTGGTCTACAAGGTTGACCGCTTGAGC
>DAOVDS010000221.1 GCA_030669415.1 bacterium | reverse complement strand
CATAAGGCGCGAGTCGTAACAAGCCTGATTGTCAAAGAACGGCGGTTCAAACGAGTTGAACCACGCCGCTGGAGATTTTATGTCTCCAAACGGCAGCAAAACTTTTTTCAAGAATCAATTTGACATATCACCGTAGTACTTTGCGGGTCTGCTCAAGGCGCTGGCCGAATACGCGAAGCGCGCGTGCAAGCTCGTTGGGCTCGACGTCGGAGACAAAGAGCATCTCAAGCCTCTCAGGCTCAATGCCAACGTGCTCCATAATCGTCCTGACACGCTCCGAGCGCTTCTGGGCGTAGTGGCTGCCCGTGAGCGACCTGCAGCTTCCCTTGTGGCAGCCAGCCACCACGACCCCGTCGGCGCCCTGCTCGAACGCTTCAAGTATGTCGGGTATCTCCACTGTGCCGGAGCATGCGACCTCGGTCACCGCTATCTCTGGCACATCGAGTGCCTTTTCCTTCAGTTTCTTCAGAGTCTCCGATGCCGAGTGGCGGCAGAAGAAGCCGACAATCTTCGCCCTGACAGGTTCCGGCGCAGTCTCGAACTTTATGGCTCTTGCGGGGCACTCGACAACGCAGATGCCGCAGGCGAAGCAGGCATTCTCGAGTATCTTCGCCGCCCTGTTCTCGAAGTCGAACCCGATTGCGCGGTGCGGGCACGCCCGGTAGCAGGTAAGGCAGAAGGCGCACTTCTCGGTATCCACGATCGGCGCGTCAACCGGCGGGCCCTCCCGGAGGATGGCGAACATCTCTTCTATCTGCCCGGCGGCGCAGCGGGAATCGGAAGCCACCTCGTCAAGCACAACAGGCTTCCGGCAGGAACCCACGGCGAAAATGCCTCTCCTGCGCGTGCCCACCGGGTAGAGCGAGACATTCTCCTTCTGGAAGAAACCGGCCGCATCAACACCGATATCGACCATGGCGGCAAGTTCCTGGGCTCCCGGCGATGGCAGCTCCTCGCCTTCAGCGAGAACGGCATCACAGTGCAGGCGAATACGCTCGGCGAGGTCATCCGCGGTGAACTCCACCTCGAAGGCGCCGTTGGGCCTGGTGACGGCCGGGGCGCCGGCGTACCTGCCGAAGACCACCCCGGAGTCGCGTGCCTCGTCGTAGAGGCTCTGCAGCCCGGCACCCGCCACGCGCATCTGCTCGTAGAGCACGGTTACTTCAATGCCCCTGTCGCGCAGGGTGCGCGCACCGTCGAGCGCCGCCTCGGTCTGTACGACGGAGGAAGCCCCTCCCGGCGCCAGGATTACACACACTCTCTGAGCACCTTCCGGGACCTGCCCCAGCTTGTCCAGCCCCGGCAGGCCTCCCGGGGTCTTCACTATCGAACCGGTGGCAAGGACAATGGCGCCAAAGCGTTTCGATTCCGCCGAGCCACCGGACTGCAAGCGGCACTCGAAATCGCCCGCCACTCCGGAGCACCCGGTCAGCTTCGTTTCTCTGAGCAGCTTCACGCTGCCGGAACTTTCCAGCTTCCCCAGCAGGTCAGCGACAAGCTCTTGCGGCCTGCCTCCGGTCTGGTATAGGCGCTCAAGTTGCGCCAGCCTGCCGCCGAAGCCGCCCCCGCTGTCTATCACTGTTGAAGCCACGCCGGACTCCGCCAGGGCGGCCGCCGTCGTCAGGCCCGCGAACCCTCCGCCAATTATGAGCACTTCTTCTGAAATCATTTAACCGTCTTTCCCCTGTATCCAGTTCAGCGCTGCGTGCGCAGCAGCCCTGCCCTGCGCAATGGAGTCCCTGATATCCTTCGGCCCGCTGCAGGCGCCCGCAAGAAATACCCCCTCTGTGCCGGAGATACACGGCTCCAGAGGAGAGCGCGATTTGAAGAAGCCCATGGAATCGCGCCCGACAGCGAAGGATGCCCCAACCGCTTCCGTATCAGGGCGAGGACTGATTCCCACGGAGAGAATCACAATGTCGTATTCGCTCCGCTTTATCTGGCCGGTGTTGGTCAATTCGTACTTGAGAGCCACGCCCCCGTTGGGCCCCGGGACAGCTTCAGCCGGTATCCCCCTGATAAAGTCAATCTCCCCGGCAAACTGCCCGTACATGTCAACGGCGATTTTTCTTATGCCCTGGAGGTCCATGTGAAACACGGCAACCTCGCAGTCGGGCTGCTGCCACTTTATCCGCCGGGCAATGCGTATCGCGTAGGGGCAGCACACCCGCGAGCACTCGGGGCTGCCGAACCTGCGCGACCGGCTGCCGACGCACTGTATGAAGGCTACTTTCTCCGGCGCCTTCCCATCCGAGGGCCTGACAACCTGGCCCTGCTCGCGCAGCATCCGCTCGATATCGACCGCGCTGACAATGTCGGGATGCTCGGCGAGCGCGGTGGCGCTGCGTTGCGCCTTCGGGTCGAAAGGCTCAAACCCGGTGGCAAGTATGACGGCGCCCGCATCTATCTCCCCGCCGCTCCCGGACAGCTTCGCCTTGAAGCTGACGCCGTTGCCGGCAACCGAATCAACAGTCGTGCCGAGGTGGAGTTGGACCTTTTCGCTCTCGCCGACCTCACGCAGAATCTCGTCGGCAATACACGCGCCGCAGTAGGCGCAACTGTCAGTTGCCTTGCAGCAGAACTGCGCGGCGAAACCGCCTGGCCTGGCTTCTCTTTCCACGACAATGACCGGTGTGCCAGCTTTGGCTGCCGTTAGAGCGGCTGACAGGCCTGCCACTCCGCCGCCTACAACAAGAAGAGGTGCTTCCATGTCTTGCTGCTCTCGGGTGCTCAAATAAAGATGCGAAGTCTATAGCGATTCACAGGAACTGTCAAGCGCTTTCCGGGCTATTTCGGCATCTCCCCGGCATCTCCTGGCGGGATGGCAAAAAGAGTTTGACATACCAGCAGGCAGCTTCTACATTCATGGCTGTCACGTTCTTTCTTCAGAGAGGTTGCCATGTTTACGAAAAAGCTCGCCCGCGTTCTGAGGGCGCTGCTCGTTGCGACCGTGCTTGCAGGCTGCTCCAGCCAGCAGTTGCGCCAGAGCAAAATCTTCTTCAACCGCGCCAATGCCAAGTTTGACCAGGGCGATTACGACGGCGCGATTGCCGACTTCGACGAGGCCATCCGCCTGACGCCGAAGCGCGCGGTGCTTTTCTACAACCGCGCCAACGTCAAGTACGTCAAAGGCGCCTATGACGGGGCAATCGCGGACTTCGACAAGGCGATAGAGCTCAAGCCTGGCTACCTGGAGGCCTACAACAACCGCGGCCTGGTCAGAGACAAGAAAGGCAGCTACGACGAGGCAATCGCGGACTACGACAAGGCGCTGGAGCTCAAACCCGACTTCGCGCCCGCATTCTTCAACCGCGGCAGCACCAGGCTGCGTAAAGAGCAGTACCAGGATGCTATCGCCGACTACACCCGCTACATCCTTCTCAAGCCAAACGACGCGGAGGCGTATCGCAACCGCGGAAACGCCTTCTGGTACCTGCGCCGCTACAGGCGCGCCATAACCGATTACGACAAGTCAATAGACCTGAACCCCAACGATGCAAAGGTGTTCTACAACCGCGGGACCGCCAAGCTCTTCACCGGCGACTACAAGGGCGCTATCGCTGATTTCGACGACACGATACAACTCGACCCGGACCATGCCGACGCGTTCGACAACCGCGGTATCGCCAAGCAGCGCACGTGGAACTACGACGGCGCCATCGCGGACCACAACGAGGCAGTCAGGCTCAACCCGGAACACGCGAAAGCCTACTACAACCGCGGCTGCGCGCTCTACAGCAAGGGGGATTTCGAGAACGCTGTTGCCGACTATCAGCAGGCGATAGAGCTCAGGCCCGATTACCCGCTCGCCTACGCCACCTGGGCAGTCGCGCTGGCGAACAAGGACATGAAGGCGCAGGTACTCGAGAAGCTCGGCAAGGCGATTGAGCTCGACCCCAAGTACAAGGACTGGGCATCCAGGCACAAGGACTTCAAGAGCTACTGGCAGGACCCGGAGTTCAAGAAACTTGTCAAGCCCTGATGGCTCCCGGATTCATGTGCCGATGGCTCATAGAGTCAAATCGTTGTAGGTTTCGGGACGATCCTCGTTACTTCATGTGCTTCTCAAGCCACGCCGTGGCGGCGGTATGCGCTTCCTGGACATTCTCTCTGCTGATAGACCCACCTTCACGCTCATCTATGGTATTAGCCGCCATGAGCAGCTCTTTGAGCGTGTTCTCCATCACATCCAGCCCACCATCTTCTCTAAGGTATTCTTCCGGCGCAATCCTCACCGCAGAGCGGGAATTGACAAACGATATGAGCACCGACTCGACAAACACATCGGAAACGGGCGCTTTCTCGTCATAGGCAATCACGTTGCTGTAGCATAAGTTGAGCTTGTCTCGTATCTCTCCCAGAACCTTCTCTCTCGCCGTCTTGAAGTACTGGCTCTTCTCCACCCTGTGCTTGGCCTGCGCGAACCCCGCGTGCCTCATAAGCTCGACATCAGCCAGCAACCGCTTTCTCTCGTCTGTCTCCGCCTTCTTCATGCCGACTATGGACCTGAGGATGTATCCTATGAGTATGCCGGTAAGACCCCACGCCAGATTCGCCATCATTTCGTCTTTCCCTTCCCTGTCCGGACAGGAGTCAAAAGAGTGATATTCAACCCAATTGTATGCCCGTCTTCGCGTGAGGTCAATCGAATAGCTCCCGAGATATTTAGCGGCGCAGCTTGCTGCGCGTGTAATTCTCATCTTCTGGGCCTTTGTTGAAGCATCGGACACGGACGATTAGCACGGCTCGGTGCGCCGGCGGTATTACACGGCGGACAAGTCCGCCGGCTAACCGTATTGTCAAAAAATCGGTGTAATCTGTGAAATCGGTGGTTGTTCGTTGGTTGCAGCCGAAGGCCGCGCTGTGCCCTGTGGTGAGAGATTTCTTCTGCGCGGCTCGGCTGTGAGATAACCCTCCTGCAATTTTGCAGAATTGTGACAATATTTATTGATGACATCCGGGCAGTTCCCGCGTCTTATATATGGAGGGAGAAGAACAATGTATCCAACGCCGCAGATAGGTGGAGGGCGAGCCAAACCAGCCAGGGCGCGAAAAGTGTCTGTGCCGCGCGTATGCCCCCTCTGCGGCCGCGGACACGTACCGGCAGAGAATCACCATGACACATGCAGGGCCTGCGGGAACTCCGCGCCTACAGAAAAGACTCCCGCCAACAGGATAAGGGCATTCACAACCCAGCCGTGTCCGCAGTGCTTCTGCGGCTGAGTCGCAGCTCTCTCTGCAAACATGACCCGGCACGCTATCCTGCAAGCGCACACAATTAGGTTTTACAATGCGATGACAACTGGACATGTCCACCAGGCTATGATATGCTGGCTAACGGGAAGTTAGACTGCCGAAAATGAGAACAGTGTCTTTCTGAGAGGGCTGACATGAGAGCAAAAACAATCCTGCTGCTCCTCGCCTGTGTCATGCTGCTTGCAGCCGGCGCGGCCATGGCGGACATCATCCACCTCAACACCGGCGGGCGAGTAATAGGTAAGATAATCGAGCGAACAACCGATACCGTCGTCGTCTCCACCCCTAACGGCCTCATTGTCAGAATCCCCGAGGATGACATTGACGAGATTGTCGAAGGCTCAGCCGAAGAGATATACGCCCAGCAGGTCAAGGAGCTGGACCCCAAAGATGCCGACGCGCACTACAAGCTCGGCCTCTGGTGCAAGGATGTCGGCCTCAAGAAGGAAGCCGGGCAGCAGTTCAAGAAGGTCATCGCTATCGACCCGAAGCATGATGAGGCCAGGTGGGAACTTGGCTTCCAGAAGGTCGGCGGCAAGTGGGTCTCCGAAGATGAGCTCATGCGCTCGAAAGGCTTTGTCAGGCATGAAGGGCGCTGGGTAACGAAGGACGACCACGAGAAGATAAAGAAAGGCTACGTCAGGTACGGCGACGATTGGGTCAGCAGCGAAGACTACGAGAAGCTCAAAAAGGGCCTGCGCAAGGTAGGCGACAAGTGGCTCACGCAAGACGAGTACTACAAGTCCAAAGGCTACATCAAGCACAAGGGCGCATGGGTCACGAAGGAACACCTCGAGAAACTCAAAAAGGAGCAGAGCTCTCCCGCCACGCCGGACAAGAAACCCGTGAAGAAACTCAAACGCTTCAGCAAGGGCCGCGGCGGACAGGCCGGCTCACACAACGTCAAGATAAACGTAAACGGCAAGGAACGCGAATACGTGCTCAAAGTCCCCGGCTGGGTAGGACCGAAGAGGGCGGCGCCGCTTGTGGTTCTCCTGCACGGCACCAACTCGCGCCCCCAGTACATGCTCACCTACTTCTCGCCGGTCGCGGGAAGGCACGCAATTATCGCAGCACCCTGGGCCTTGAGCGGCAAGTGGCTCGTAGGCACCGGCGAAAGCAAGGATGACCCGCAGTTCGTCCTCGACATGATCGAGCAGATAAAAAAGCGCTACAACATCGCCCTGCAGCACATCTACCTCGCCGGCCATTCCCGCGGCGGCTTCTTCACCTTCACACTCGGCGTCCAGCACGGCGACCTGTTCGCCGCCTGCGGCATCCTCTCAGGCGGCAACTCGGGCTACGTAAACCCGTCAGAGCAGAAGGCGCCCTTCTACATCTACATTGTCGAGCGCGACCCTTCCGTGCCCGTCTCCTCGGCGCGCGAAGCCAAAAAAATCCTCGAACAGAACGGCCACGAGGTCAAGTACCACGAAATCCCCGGCGGCGACGGCACCGCCATGGACCACGAACTGACACGCGCCTGCTGCCAGGAGTGCTGGGACTTCTTCAAAAACCACAAGCTCAAAACCGAGTGACCCCGACCCTCCGCAACATGAAATGAATAACGCCAAAACGTGGTGGCAGTAATATCAAAACCACAGATTGCACAGATTGACACAGATTTTTAGCCGCGCCGCTTGCGGCGCGTTGAGAATTCCAAAGCCCCACCATTTACTGGTGGGGAAAATCCAAAGCCCTCCGCCGTACGGCGGATTCATCGGTGGGGTTACTTAGCCGGCGGGTTTTTCTCCACTGCCCGCCGTGTGATGGCCGGGCCGCCTGCGGCCCGGAATAAAAACCACCTCGGCCTGCCGCCAAGCCAATCCCATACCATCTGGTGCCATCTGGATTATATTGCTAAATTCTGCAATATAATGAGACTGTAGCGAATTTACCGGGAACATAGAACTTTTCTCCTCTCTGAATGAAGTGTAACTGTGGTCTGCAAACGGCATTCGGCCTGCGCTTCACGCTGCATGTCGAT
>DAOVDS010000350.1 GCA_030669415.1 bacterium | reverse complement strand
CTGCGTAGGCTGCTGTGTGAACATCGCCTAAACCAATATCCCTTTCTCGCCTTGCCCATCGCTCTGCCGCCTGGATAGCCTCCAGCGGCCTTTTCTTGCCTTTCTTAACATATTTGAGCGATAGCCGCGCGCACTCACAGGCCGTCAACACCAGCTTACGATGGTGCGGGCTGTCTTGCTTGACATTTTGCGCTAACAGCCACAGCATCCAATCGCCACGCTCGCAGTTATTCCACGCGGCTTTAACAGATGCCTGTCCTTCACACCATGCTACCGCCTCATTACAGCTATCTTGCGGCAACTTTTCGCTCCAATGTGTAATCTCACTCTCCTTTCAGCCGCTCGAGCAGCGCTTGAATTGCCTTGCGGTCAGGGATGCCCTGCATGAATGCCTCCAGCGCCTTCACAAGCTCGTCGTGCGAGTTCCAGCACATGACAAGGCGGGCAGCATCTCCATCTTCAGGGCTTTCGACTACGGCAATCTGGTCAACTTGACCGCTGTCGTCCTCTTCGGTCTCGATAACCCACTTCTCGATGCCGCTATCGGGATATGCCTCACCGTCTTGCCACGTTCTCAACTTCCCTGGCGTATGCATCTCAGGCTCCTTTCTGCAGTTTGTCGAGTAGCGCGCAGCCTTAACCGCAGGGTCTTGACTCACGTCGGGCAGCACCTTGCCGCCTAGAAGGTATCCCATCGTCAACTTCATCTCATACCTCCTTCTTGTACTGCATCCTCACATCCTCTGACGCAAATTTCCACAGGTCGTTCTTGATGTAGTAATGCCGCTCGGTAGTCATAAGCGCCAGTACCACATCCTCAACGAACTTCTCCCAGTTAATATTGCGCTCGATATGCGGCATGTGGTTTAACTTGCCCACCTTGAAACAGTCAGTGAAGGGCGCGCACTCCTTGACAATGCTGATGGCCTGAACGGGATAGAATACGGGCTCGATGCTAATCCATGTGCGGATGTTCTCTCTGTGCGCGTGAAGCAGCATCGTCATCCTGTCAGATACCGTCGTCGCGTTTGGCTCCCACCTTTGCCGGCAAGCATCATCGCTAAAAAGCAGTGTGATGCCGAGCTCCACATCGTATTTGAGCAGCAAATCGAAATCACGATAGACAAGCGGCCCTGCCTTTGTCAGCACGCTCACCTTGCAGCCGTGCTCCCCGAGGACTTCCAGTACCTGGCGGGTGATTCCGTGCTCTTCCTCCGCCGGCTGATACGGGTCGCAGCTAAAGCACAGCAGGATGGGCCGCGGGTCCCCGGCGAATTTCAGCATGTCCGCCTTCACCAGGTTCACGATATTCTTGCGAGGCTTCGCATACACATAGTCTTCCCGTTTCTTGTGCATGATGCCCGGCGCGTAGCAGTACTTGCAACCGTGCGAACATCCGTTGTAAAGGTTCAACGCGAGCGGGGAATACTCCCGGGCCCTGCCCTTCGGCTCGTAGATTACCGGCACGTCATCCCTCCCCTCAGATAAAGAATCGGTACTTGCCGCGTCCGATAAGCGCGGCTTCACCATTGCGCCGCAAGGTCATTAGCGCGGAACGTATTCGCCCTTCCCACTTCTTGTCTGTATTGGAGCCACCCACGGGATCGAAGTCATCCGGGCGCAACAGGGAATGCCGCTGCCTGTGAACAAGCGTCAACTCTTTGAGCTTGTCAAGCGAGGCAACCTCAACCGCGGCTGCAATCACAACTTCCCGCACGCTTTCGGCATAGCTCTCGCCCGCTATTGCTTTCGCCATCTTATGCCTCCTCAAGATTAAATTCCTCTTCGCATTCCTCGCGGGCGAAGCAGCCATAACACAGGTCAACCATCGGGTCTTTACCCATCCTGATATCATCTGGCAATTCGCCACACTCGCAGTGCCGCCGTCCACTTGCGCCAATGACAATATCCGCCGATAGCTCCTCGCTCCATTCGATATGTACTGTCACATTGCCCTCCTGGCCTCTCTCGCGGTTCTCGCCCTATCGCCGCGGTCATGTTTCTCTTCCCTGGCCGCTTCGCGGACCGCTTCGTCGGCCCAAAGTTTACGCTCCGTGCCATTGCGATAAATGTTGCGGCCCTTCCGCCGTGTAACCTGCCCCGCTTCCAATGGCTGAAGGCCCCCGCAGGCAATAACTCGCAGCGTGAACGTGTGCTGCTGCTTCGCCCGCCCGTATGAGTCCTTCATAACCTCCGCCGTGATTATCCGCTCGCCGAGGAATTTCGGCTTGCGAAAACTGCCGCCAAAGACACCTTCGGTAAATCGTATCTCATCCCCCACTATGACATCGCCCGTGCAGTCTACCATAATGACCCCTTTTCCCCGAAACGCAGCGCGCCGGGAGGCACTTGAAGGCGGAGAACCCACAGGCGCGCTCCCGGCTTTGCTGCATTGTGTTGGTGTTGTGTTTCAAGGTTCTCCGCCTTTCTACTTATATTATACGCCCGTGTGGCAGAATAGTTAAGGGGAAACCCGCTTTTTCTGAGAAATAATGGCATTTATTTTGCGTTCTTCTTGAGCCTTTCAAGCCTGATTCCCACGTACTTCACGTTCCTGGTCTCTTCTGTTATCGTTGCCTCCACTATTCGCCAGCCGTATTCTTTTGCGCGGTACAACATGGCAATGATGATATGTCCTGAAAACTTCACAAACAGCCCCGGGGGAGGCTTTGGCATCGATTCGAACTTCGGGAAGATGGCATCTCTCGTTTCTTTTTGTATGTTTCCGCCCCCCCCCTACCGCAACCATGCCGATGGTTAGAAACACCGTTACGTCCCGGCTGCCGTTTTTGATTATGCTTTCCCAGTGGCGCCAGGGCTGCCCGTAAGTGTCAACATCTATCACGTCGAAATCCCAGCCCGCCTCGGCCAGGACCCTTTCACTGTTTACCTTCAGCCTGCCTTTTTTCTTCTTGGTGTCCACACCCCAGTACCGGCAGGAGTATTCTTTTCTCAGGATGCCCCACAAGACCTGCCTGCCCTGGCAGGCATCGAAGACTTTTATCTCCCGTCCTTTGTGATAGCGGTCCAAGAAGTATCTGCGCAGGCCCAGCTTGTCCGCCAGGTTGCTATTGTCTATCTTCACTCTTCACCTCGTCACCGACCATAAGCTCTATCTGGACCTGCTCTTCCTGTGAAATCAATTCCACGCTCTCCGCAATCTTACCGAAGTGAGATGTCGGGATACAGAAAAGTCCCCATGTCATACGTGCGGGCTTCCTTATTATCAATGGCCTGCGCTTCATTTCTGATAGTAATCCTGCAATTTCGTCCGCATTGTAACCCGCCATCTCCGGGTCCTCGAGCTCCTCCAGGATAGCGCCAAGTGCAATGCTGTCCATCTCTGCCAGTTCCGACAGCCTATTGTCTGCTATAAGGTCCGCGAGTTCCGCCTCGTCGCTTTCGTAGTTCTGGAAGTCAACCGGTGCCTTTTTCTCCCCAAGCTGGATGGCCGCTTCAAGACGTGCGTGGCCCCTGACAATATACCCACTGCGCCGGCTTACCGTGATAGGCGCCCGCCATCCCTGCTCTCGAATTATCCGCGCAAGCAACTCCACCTGGACTCGGGGATGCGTGTTCGGATTCCTCGGGTTCGGCTTCAGCTTCCGCACGTCTATCATCTTCTCATGCGCACAGTGGACCCAGATTCTTTTATGCCGCGGCATGTTACTCCTTTCCGTAAGTGCTGGCTGTGTGCTGTGATGCGGCAATCTGTACAATATGTGTATAAAAATCGGAAAATAAA
>DAOVDS010000436.1 GCA_030669415.1 bacterium | reverse complement strand
GGGAACGGTTTTGCACGTTATTCGCAACATATGCAAAGAGAAGGGCATCGAGTGCGAGCATCTTGAGGTGTAGCCGAATAGGTGGCTTGTCTCTCGCAAGAACTCACATGTAATGCAGAAGTTTTCATGCCCGCGTGAACTCCTATACTTTCCCTGCGTCTAACTGCGTAAGGGAAGTTATGCGGAAAGGCTGGCGATAGATGCTCGGTGAAGCTCTTCTCAGAGAGAAAAGCAGCAGGTTTCTCGACCGCAACTGGTCGAGAGTCTGCTACACCTACTACCGCTTTCGCCAGAAGGCCGGCATGCTGTCGGCGCCCGAAGATGTGCAGTGGCTTGCGACCGCGCGGTGCAACCTGCGCTGCAAGCACTGCGGCACGGACGCCGGGGCCGCCGCGCCGGATGAGCTCACCACGGACGAGATAAAGGCTGTCCTCGACGAGCTTGCCGACCTCGGGACTCTCTATCTTACGCTCACCGGCGGAGAGCCGCTTGTAAGGGAAGACCTCTTCGAGGTGCTCCACTACGCGGCTGCCCTTGGAATCCAGTACAACATAGTAACCAACGCCACTTTCGTGCCCAAGTTCGAGGAGGAGTTCAGGAAGCTGCCGCCCGCGTCGGTGAAGGTGTCCATAGATGGCCCCCCAGAGACCCACGCCTACATCCGCGGTGACGGCAACAACTTCGAAGCATGCATGCATGCGCTGACGTTCTTCAAGAGTCTTGACATCTCGACACGTGTCATCTGCACTACGCTCAACCAGCGCAACGTGGGCGAGGTGGAAGAGCTGTTCAAGTATGTGCGCTCTTCCGACGCGACGTTCTGGGAGTTTCACCTCCCGACACTCGAAGGCCGCGCGGCCGCCAATGCCGACTGGATGTGCCTGACGCAGCAGCAGACCAGGTGGATGTTCGATTTCATCCTCGAGAACAAGCACCTCTTCCCAATCTTCATGGGCGAGGGCTGCGGCTACACCGGCGCGTTCACCCGGCGCATCTACGATGGCCGCAGGTTCTTCTGCGGGGCAGGGTGGTCCACCTTCACACTCATGCACGACGGGCGCGTTGCGGGCTGCCCCGCGTTCGAGAAGCAGTGGACCGAGGGCTCGGTCAGGGAGACTTCCGTGACTGACCTGTGGCGAAACGGCTTCAAGCGTTTCCGCGAGATATACAAACATCTTGACGCCGAATGCCGGCGCTGCACCTACCTGAATGCATGCCACGGCGGGTGCTGGATGCAGCGGCGCACAGGCGACCACTGCTACAAGGAAGTCTGGGAAGAAAAACTGCAAGACTAAAGAGGGGAGTGCTGAGATGGACAAGCTGCAGAATGTGGTTCTTTTTACAGCCGCGATATTCAGCGCGCTGGCGCTGTTCGCAATCGGGAGGCGCTACATCGCGACAAGCGCCAACTCCAGGCGGGCGCGCAAGTACCTTCTCTACACTTCCGCCGTGCTTGTGTTTCTGTGCGGGACCGTCGGGGTCCTGCCGATAAACACGGACAACACTGTCTACGCGCAGGAGAAGAAGCGCGCCACTGTTGATACCAACCTGTCCCGGCACGCCGCGTGGCGCAGGATTCGGTCCTTCACCGACGCCACAATCAGGCGCATACTGCTGCGCGAAAAGCTCGACGCGGCAGCTCTCGCAAGATTCAAGTCGGAGCTTCGTGAGAGGCTTGCCGACGCGCGGGAGCTCAGCAAGTCGCGCACGATTTCCAGGCCTGTCAGGTTCTACGTGGAGACAGTCCTGAACGACCTCGCCTATCAGGTGGAGAACACCGCTGCGGGCAGGAAGCTGTCTGAGAAAGAGCTCGTGAAGAAGTTTGTGTTTGAGCTTCGCCTGCACAGGGACCTTGCGCGGTTCCTGAACGGCTCAAGCCGCCTGAGCGACCCCGGCCGCCCCGAAAAGCTCAAGGAGGCCTTCCCGG
>DAOVDS010000164.1 GCA_030669415.1 bacterium | reverse complement strand
GGCTCGATACCGGCTGTTTCCAAGGCGGCGAGGGAAACCGGGAACCTGCCTTTCACCGAGGCCAGGGTCTCCTCCAGTATTGCAGCTCTCGCGCCGGGTACGACAACGGGAGGCGCAAGAGAACCCGGTTTTGTGACAGCGAGCTTAAGGTGAGAGACATCGGGTTTGGGGACAACAGCCACAGACTGCGTGCCCACGACAGTTGGGGCAATGTAAGATGCTTCAAACCATATTGCCCCGTTTCCCTCACAGGGAGGAAACGGCTGAATGAAATCCTGGTTGAGAATGGTAACGGCAGGTGCCCAAGGATAGACAAAAACCGTGTAGGTCTGCTCCGCGACCTTCACGTATGCCCGGCTGATAAGTGTTTCTATGAATTGAGCGATACGCTCGTACAGGGAGATGAGATGCTCGATGTGGCGGCGCCGGGAGGGATTCGTCTCCTCGCTGAGTATCTCATTCAAGAAGTCTATGATTTGCTGCACCTGGCAGCGGTACCAGCAGAGCATCTCAAGCTCTTTCTTGTTTGCCCACCAGACCTCAACTGTGAGTATATTTTCTCCTGTCTGCTGCAGCGCTCCGACTTCCAGAAGATAGTGCCTGTCGTTCCAGTTTCACGGGTTCAACCATTGTGTCGGGCGAGGGAAATGTGGCAACAATCTCGACATCTTTCAATCTGCAGAGATGGCCTTTGAGGGTAAGGTGGAACACAGGCTGGTCGCCTTGCAGAAATGTCTCCTGCTCAGGCGGGGTTATCTCGACTGAAACCTGTGGCTTCTTCCGCCACTTGCGAGTGCCGCAACCCTTGCCCTGCTTGCTGCCAGTGCTGCCTGCAAAGGCTGAAGAGACCGCCCACAGGAGAGAAGAGGCCACCACAATTACGATGGTAACAAACAACCGTTTTATCATGACCGGGCTCATGTTCCCTTCTCCCGTCGTAATGAGTTTGAGTTTCCTTCTATCGCCGTGCTTCGCACCGCCCGGCAGATACATCAATAGATTAGACGCAAATCTACGCACGCATCTGGTGAAAAACTGGCACTAAATCGGGAAATAGTTGAGTTCCGGAGACTGCCGATTGCAGCCCGCGCAGTTGGGTTTGGATGAATAAATCGTGCCGGATTGCTGCAAAAGAGTTGACGGCATCTGGGGCCGGTGATAGAGTTCCCATCTTGTTTTCTCTGACGTTCACTTTTCTTGCATGGGAGGTGCATCGTGGCCAAGGATGATGCGACTGCAAAGGCTAACAAACCTGCGCAGGACGCGCTCAAGCTTCACCCCTTCTACAAGGGCAAGACACAGATGGTGCCCAAGTGCTGCATCCGTGGGGTTGAAGATTTCGCGATATGGTACACGCCTGGAGTCGCGGCACCCTGCCGCGAGATACAGGCCGACCCGGAGAAAGTGTTTCTCCACACCAACAAGGGCAACCGCGTAGCGGTGGTCTCGAACGGCACGCGCGTTCTGGGCCTGGGGAACATCGGACCCGAGGCAGGCCTGCCGGTAATGGAAGGCAAGGCGCTGCTGTTCAAGTACCTCGGCGGCGTGGACACCGATGCAATATGTGTGGACACCGAAGACCCCGACAAGTTCATCGAGTTCTGCAAGATGCTCCAGCCTTCATACGGCGGGTTCAATCTCGAAGACATCAAGAAGCCCGACTGCTTCCGCATCCTCGACACGCTTCGCGAGGAGTGCCACATCCCGGTCTGGCACGATGACCAGCAAGGAACGGCGGCGGTGACGCTGGCGGGACTTGTGAACGCGTGCCGGTTCACGGGCCGCGAGTTAGGCAACATAAGGATAGTACAACTCGGCTCTGGCGCGGCAAACGTGTGCATCTACCGCGTGCTAAAGAGCGCCGGCATAGACCCGGGCAAGGTGATTTTCGTAGACAGCAAGGGAATACTGAGCAAGGAACGCACGGAGCTCAAGGAGAAAGAGCCGTACAAGTGGGACCTCATACAGGAGACCAACGCCGGGAACCTCGAAGGAAGCCTGATGGAGGCCCTCAAGGGCGCCGACTGCATAATAGCTCTCTCGATGTCCCGCAAGTCGCTCGATGAGCCGCCCGTTATCCCTGTCGAGGGAATCAAGTCCATGGCCAAGGACCCGATAGTCTTCGCGTGCGCCAATCCGAACCCGGAAATACTTCCCGACCAGGCGCTCGGAGCGGGCGCCGCGATTGTGGCGACCGGCCGCAGCGATTTCCCGAACCAGGTCAATAACTCGCTTGGCTTCCCCGGGATATTCCGCGGCACGCTGGATGTCATGGCCAAGACAATCACCGACGAGATGTGCATAGCTGCGGCGATGGAGCTCGCAAACGTGGCGCGCGACCGCGGCATCAAGCAGGACTACCTCATCCCGACGATGGATGACTGGGAAGTCTTCCCGCGCGAGGCTGCCGCAGTGGGTGTAAAGGCTGTCGAGCAGGGCGTGGCGCGCATCAAGCTGACCTGGGACGAGGCCTACGAGATGGCCAAGCAGAAAATCGAGCATGCCCGGGCGCAGACGCAGATACTGCAGGAATCGGGCAATATACCCATGCCACCCGAATAAGGCTCTGAAATAGAAAAATCGGCATGGTTCATTCGCGGGCAACTCGACGCGGAGGTTGATGCAAGCCGCGTCCTTCAGGGCGCGGGTAGTTAGCCGGCGGACTTGTCCGCCGTGTAATAACCGCAGTCACAATTGCACGCGCAGCAAGTCTCAGGTGTCCCTGTGGAACCGCCGCTAAATAGTCCTGTCGGTTTACCGGCTACTGTTTGCCGGCTACTCCCCTTCGTCTTCCTTCACTCCTTTACCCGACTTCCCGCTGTTACTGTCGAGCAGTGCCTTGATATTGTCTCTGACTTCGTCTGTGGCGAACACAATCTTCATTGCCTGTTGGGTCGGCGCAGTCTTCCTGTGCTTTATGAACAAAATTACTTCCTCTCCCTTCCTTACTGCACGTTCCCTCACAGTTATGTATGTGCACTCGTAGGACACCTGCATCTCTTTCTTGTTCCATTTCCCTTTCAAGACAGATATCACTTCGAACTTCCCGCCGCCGCTTGCACTCCCTATTTCTTCAATTATGAAAGCATAGGAAACCACTGCTTTGGCGTGAACTATCAGGTCCGCTTCCTTCACCGCTTCCGTAACAGACATCTGGCTGCCGCAGAGTTTCCCTTTCAGAACCTTGAAAGTGTACTCTTCGGTGAAACTTTCAGCAAATCGGCTTTTGTCCGGGGCGGTCTCAGGTTTGGCATAGATATCGAAGTTCAACTTCAGGGGGTAATCCCCCGCATTGAGCTTCACATTGGGCAGGTAGAAACCGAAGTACGCAATCTTCTGTGACTGGATTCGCTTGCTCTCAGTCCTGAACACGTTCACCTTTGCGCTGAATCTGTTATCCCTGAAAAAGAAGTGCTTTACTTCGAAAGAGTCATTTGCCTCAAATCTGCCTGCGACTCTCCCAACGACATTGATGGGCCAGTTGTCCCTCGCAGGCTCGTATTCTTCCTTCCAGTAGATAACGTTGTAGTCGTACGTTCCGCCTACATAGAACCATGCCTTGGCACCCGGCTTTTCACCGTCAATATCCCACAGCATGAATCTAAGTTTCTCTGGCGGGAGAATATCGGGTACCTCTGCCCCGGTGCTTGGCTGGATGTTAGTGTCTTCAGAAGGAGTTCGCCCAGCACCATCTCTATCATCGCCTGCTTTCGTGCCGCAGGCGGACAGGAGGAGCAGGAAGACTATCGTAATGTAGAGGGCTTTATTCATTGTCACGTACTCCGTATTGAAGTGTAACATCAATTCCCGGCAGGTGCAAATCCGGCGCAGCCTGGATATTGCCCTGTGGTGCTGTACAGCGATATCCAGGAAACGTAAAGGTTGGTTATTCAAGCCGCCACTTGGCGACCTTGCCGGTGGAGGTACGGGGAAGCTTGTCGAGGAACTCAAACAGCTTGGGCACCTTGTGCGCCTCAAGGCGGCTGCGGCAAAACGCAGTCAGCTCCCGGCTGTCTACATTCGCGCCGGGCACGAGAACAATATGCGCCTTGACCGCTTCGCCTCTCAATTTATCCCGTGCCCCCGTAACAGCAACCTCTGCAATCGCGGGGTGCGCGGCGAGCACCTGTTCGACCTCCGCCGCCTGAACGTTGAGCCCGCCGACGATAATCTCGTCCTTCTTTCGCCCGACTATGTAGAGGTAACCGCGCTCGTCGAAGCGGCCCAGGTCGCCCGTGTGCAGCCAGCCGTCACGGATAGCTTCTGCCGTGAGTTCCGGTTCGCGGTAGTAGCCGTCCATTACCACCCAGCCGCGCAGCACCACTTCGCCGACCTCGCCGGGCGGCAGCTCAACGCCTGTATCGCTCACGATTTTCATGTCAATCCACGGCGCGGGGAAACCCACGCCTCTGAGGTCAATCTCGCCGCGGTCGAGGTGAGGGAGGGTATTCGGCGGTGCCGACTCCATCATGCCCCAGCCGTTGATTATGATAAGCTCAGGACACTTCGCCTGTAGCTCGTCGAGTGAATCCATGTCAGCGTTTGCGCCGAAAGTCGCAACCCACCGCAAGCTTGAGAGGTCGGCCGACTCGAACTCCGGCGTTCGTACCAGCGCGCTGAACATCGCCGGTACAAGAAAACACATAGTCACGCGGTGCTCTTCGATGTTGCGAATGAAGGCGCCAGGGATGAATCGCTCCATTATAACAACGGGCAGGCCCCATTTCAGGCATCCCAGGTAGTTGACCAGTCCACCCGCGTGACTCAGGGGAACGGCGCATATCTGGACATCATCACCCGGCATTTTCACGAAGTGCTCCAATATCATCAGCGGCGCGTCGAGGTGCCGGTAGTTCCAGACGATGCCCTTGGGCACACCAGTGGTGCCGGAGGTGTAGAATATTCCACACGTGTCACTCTCGGCGATAGCCAGCGGCTCGAAATCAACTGTCCCGGCGGCGAAGACAGATTCAAGACCCGCATCCGCCCCCGGCGAGCTTCCGGCAACCCAGCGCAGCGAGGGCACGGCCCCTTTCATGCTTGCCGCATCCGCGGGATAGGAATCATGCAGGATAAGAAACTCCGAATTCGAGTGCGAGAGCAGGCGGGTAACTGTCTGCGTTTTCATCCCCATATTGAGCGGCACCGCCACGCCGCCGAGCAGCCAGATTGCCCCGTAGGCAACGCAGTAGTCTATTGAATCCGGCAGCAGGATAGCAACGTGGCTGCCCTTTCGGGCACCGGCATCGCGCAGAGCCCCTGCAAGAGAAAGCATGAGCTCACGAAGCTGCGAGAAGGTGACAATCCTGTCAGACGTTATCAGGGCCGGCTTTGATGAGCGTTCTTCAAGCACATCGAGAATCTTGTGCAATAGCACTTGACACCTCGCTTACTTTCGTGCTGATACTCCCAGTTTTTGCGGCTCGCGTCGGGCACGGAAACCTGTTTCCTTGAGCCTTCTTGTGACTTCAGAGGGGAAATCGCGCACCCCCCGGCGCGAGTATGGCGCACCCGTATAGTGAAACAGCATGCCGCCCGGCCTCAGTACGCGCAGGAGCTCGGCGTAGAAGCCGGCGCCGTAGAGCTCGCCGGCAAGTGAGAACCGCGGCGGGTCATGGATGATGGAATCGAAGCTCTCTTGCTCCAAAGACAGGATGTACTCAAGGACATCGGCCTCAACAGGCTCGATTTGCCCTGCGGCCAAGAAGAACTCTCTCGACCAGGGGTTCACCAGCCGAAGCTCGCGCACCTCGGGGCAGACTTCGACTGAAACCACGCGCGAAGCACCGAGCCTGACTGACCAGATGGCGGTGTAACCCAGCCCGCCGCAGGTGTCCAGCACGGAATCGCCCGCGCCAACGGTGCCCTCAACTTTCCGGCGTGAGTCTTCAAACGGCTCCATCTTGCTTGTGCGGTGCATCTGTATCCCGTCTATTTCAAGCGTAGGTGCCCCGTCGGTTGGGGTGAGCTTGTAGTAGTGCTCGCCGGCAATCTCGACAGGCTCGGGGCCGTCGGGTCCAAGCGAGAAGATGCGCTTTCGTTTGCGCGCCATCTCTTCAAGCTGGCCGCGCGGGACTCGCAGCCCCGAAGGCAGCAGAAGCCCTTCAGCGCCAATACTGACCTCGGTGGGGGAGAGACCGAGGTCCAGTGAGATTTCAACCCTCGTCTGCTCGTCTATCTGCAGCAGCGCCCGGGCTTCATCGGAAGTAAGCAGGTATTCTTCATTGGCCATGCTGCATACAATAGCAGAGGCCGGCACATCTTACCAGCAAAAGTCCGGTCACTTTCTGCAAGTGCGCGGACATCAGGGCAAACCGGCAGGCTACGTTTCTATTGACAGAGGTGGGCGTGTCAACTAAGATACATACAGGAGGAAAACGATGAAGAATCCGAGTGCCAAGACTGCGGTTGCGGTGATATTCTTCGTGCTCCTACCCTTCACGGGCGGGAAGTACTACGTGAACTCGAAGGCCGACGCGGACAAGCTCAAGAAGGCGCCCGACACGGCCAGTCACGAGCTCTGGGGAAAGGTGCTCGCCAAGCGCGTGGATAAGAGTGGAAAAAGAGGGCTTGTCGATTATGACGGCCTGAAGAAAGAGAAAGAGGACCTCAAGAACCTGCGCGCATACCTCGATTACCTGGGCGCTTTCGACCCGGACAAGCTCAAGAACAAGAAGGAGAAGCTGGCATTCTGGATAAACTGCTACAACGCCGCCGTGGTAGCAGGGGTGCTCAACTTCAAGCCGGAAAAGAGCGTCAAGGATGTGAAGGACTTCTGGCGGCGCGTCATTGTGCACGTGGGTAAGAAAGAGTACTCGCTTGGCGATATTGAGAACACCATCCTGCGCGAAATGGACGAGCCGCGCATTCACTGGGCTCTCGTGCGGGCGTCAAAGGGCTGCGCCGCGCTTCTTGCCGAACCGTACACGGCGGGGAAGCTCGAAGAGCAGCTTACCAAGCAGGAGAAGGATTATCTTGTGGGCCGCAAGCAGGCTTACCTTGACAGGAAGAAAAAGGCGCTGATGCTCTCTTCGCTCTTCTACTGGTACGGGGCCGATTTCGTGCGGGCGGCCGGCACGAAGCTCAGCTATGTCAAGAAGTACCTCTCCGAGGATGACCTCAAGTTCCTTGAAGACAACCCAGTCTCAACGAAATACATAAAATACGACTGGTCGCTCAACAAGCAGGAGAAGTAATTCACCACAGATTTCGCAGATTACACCGATTTTCTTGATTGCCCCCCCGAACGCGCTTGTTTTATCGGCCACAGAGGCACAGAGACACAGAGAAGAAAAGAAAACCACGGATAAATGCTGTACAGCTTTTGGACTTTGGATTTTGAAATTTCTATTCCCCTTGGTTTGCTGTCCACTTCTTCTTGCCTCTCCCGAACCTTTGTAGTATACTACAATAACGTTTTACTCTTTGGATGAGAATGACCCTTGTGTGTGCCATAACTAAATACGCATTGGGTGTCCCCCGAGCATTAGACTTCTGGGAAGGACTGAAATGAAAACAGGAATATTTTCGCTGTGTTTGACTTTTACTGTTTTATTTTTATGTGGTTGCAGTGACTCCTGCACGCCCGAGAATCCCCTGCATAAAAAGGCTGAATACCATTTTCAGAGTGGCAAGGCACTCGCTGAGAAAGGCCAGCTGGATGCTGCAATAGCTGAGTTCACAAAAGCGATTGAAATTGATCGCGGTTTTTTCGAGGCATACTACAGCCGTGGCTTGGTCCACTACCAGAAAGGCGATTTTGACAGCGCTATTGTGGATTATAGCAAAGTGATTGAACTAAGCCCCGAGTTTGGGGAGGCCTATGGCAACCGTGGTATTGCTTTTTGTAATAAGGGCGACTTCGACCGTGCTCTGGCCGACCTCAACATGGTGATCAAAATCAACCCGACGGATGATTTGGCATACTACAACCGTGGTAACATAAAATACGATAAAGGCGACCTTGAAGATGCGGTCGCCGACTATAATAAGGCGATTGAAATCAACCCGGAGTCTGCCCAGGCTTACGGCAACCGTGGGAATGCTTTTGGTGATAAGGGCGACTTTGACCGTGCTCTGGCCGATTTCAACATGGTGATTAAAATCAACCCGACGGATGATTTAGCATACTACTGCCGTGGTAACGCAAAACAGGATAAAGGCGACCTTGAAGGCGCAATCGCCGACTATAATAAGGCGATTGAAATCAACCCGGAGTTTGCCGAGGCCTACGGCAACCGTGGTAACGCCCGATATAAGAAGGGCGAACTTGGCGCCGCAATTGCTGACTACACAAAGGTAATTGAAATCAATCCGGAAGATGCCTTGGCATACTATAAACGCGGCCTTGCCCGCGCTAAGAAGATGGATTTTTCAGGCGCGATAAAGGACTATACCCGGGCTATAGAAATCAGCCCGACAGATGTCCGTGTTTACCTTGATCGCAGCGCTGCTTACCTGGCGACAGGTAATATAGAGGGTATCATAAGAGATTACGAGAAGTTGCTTGAAATAGCGCCGAATGCCCCGCTGGCACCGGAGTTAAAGAAACGAATTGCCTTTTTAAAAAAGAAGGTGAAAGATAATAAAAAACTCGAATACTTCCAACGCGGGTTGGCTTGCCAAAAGAAGGGTGACCTTGACGGTGCTATTGCGAATTACGGCGAGATGATTAAAGTCAACCCGAAGTTTGCTGATGCATACTACTGTCGTGGCCTGGCCCGCCGCCAGAAGGGCGACCTTGACGGAGCAATAGCAGACTATGATAAAGCCATTGAAGTTGACCCGAATCATATATATATGTATATCGAACGTGCTGATGCCCGAGAGCAAAAAGGAGACTTGAAAGGCGCAATTGCAGATTACACAAAAATGAAGGAAATAGAATTCCTTAAATCTAAAGAGTACCTCGGCCTGGGGCTTGAAGCTCACAATCGCGGAGACCTGAACGCCGCCATTAGAAACTACTTTACAGCGATTGCAATCGACCCGAATCTTGCTGAGGCATATTATAACCGTGCAGAAGCATGGAGAGAGAAGGGCAATCTGGCAAACGCAATACGTGACTATGAGCAATTTCTGAAACTGGATCCGGCACATCGGGAGGCACCAGCGGTAAGACAGATGGTCACGGATTTGAAGAAAAAGTTGAACAAGTAGTGTTGCCTATCTTGTCGAGAGCGGTCACGCCTCGGAGGACACAATACGGGTTTTCTGGCATAACATATTGCCTCGTAAGAAGTTGCGGTTGCGACTTTTCCCGTTTGTGCTCCGGGGACACCCATAGCCGCCACTGATTTCCCCGGGTATGAAACCCGGGGCTTGTTACTTCTCCGTGCCCTCCGTGTCTCCGTGGTGGAATGCTCTACTGTGCCGCTTCGGTGGCTTCGTTCAGCTTACTTACGACCGCGCGCAGCTCCGAGCCGCTGATTTGGCCGTCTTCCTTCGCCTCTTCGTAGAGCTTCCGGGCGTCATCCCAGAGCTGTTCAATGCCCGCCTTGTACTGGCCGTCGTACTCATCCTTGACCCT
>DAOVDS010000262.1 GCA_030669415.1 bacterium | reverse complement strand
GCGCTGAGCTTCCGTCGAAGCGCCGCCGTGCAGATGTCGCGCAGCTCCGTCTCGCTCGACGAGGACCTGCGCCACGAGGACTCGGACTCGAAGCGCGAGGTGGCGGACGAGCGCTACGAGGCGTCATCGGCGCTGGGAGGCAAGGAGATCAGGCAGCGTGTAGCCGGGGCCATTGCGGGGCTGGAGCCGGAGCTGCGTGCGGTGGTGGTGCTCCGGGACATAGAGGAGCTCAGCTACGAGGAGATAGCCGAGATACTCGAGGTGCCCAAGGGTACGGTGAAGTCGAGGCTTCACCGCGGCCGGCTCGCGCTCAGAGAGAAGCTGAAGGAGTTTCTGTGAGGGGTGTGGAATTTGACAAATACCCGCGAACCTCTGAGATTCTCAGGTGTCTAACGTAGCGGAAGGCGGAAACGAGATGAATTGCGACAAGGCCCAGGAGAATTTGAGCGCGTACCTCGACGGGGAGCTCGACCCCGGCGAGGCGGGTGCGCTCAAAGAGCACCTCGAGGGCTGCAGCGCCTGCAGCGCCGAGCTCGAGTCGCTTCGCTCGACTGTGGCGCTTGTGCGCTCGCTGCCGCGCGCCCAGGCGCCGGCTGTCCTGAGACAGCGCGTAATGAGTGCGACCGGCAGGCGCGCTCCCGCACGGCGCTTCCCTGGTGCGGTGGCGCTCCTTACTGCTGCCGCGCTTGTTCTTGTTGCGGTGGTTGCGGTATTCATGCTGAGTCCCCGGGAGACGCCGCCTGCGGAAGTGACTGCAAATGGAATGAGAGCCAAATCCGCCCTCGAGCGCGATTCAGAAGGGTCCGGCGAATCCGCGACAACGGGGTTGCGCAAGAAAGGCTGGACCGGCTCACCCCAGGAGGCCACGACGCCGGCAGCCCGCAGAGCCACCCACCAGTACGAGAAGGAGCAGATACCGCACAGTGCCGACAGGAAGTCTGCGGAAAAAGAGAAACAGACTGCCGACTTTTCCAAGTTTGCCCCAGCCCCGCCGCGCAGCCCTGCGCAAGAGGCGTACCGTGAGGAGCAAGCGCAGAAGAAAGCACCCGCAGCGGACGCCCCGGAGCGGACGGAGTCGGAGTTGGCCGAACGCAAACTTGCTGACCGCATGAACGAGGCGCTCAAGAAGGACGACCCAGCCGCTATCGAGAAGCCCGCGCAGTTCAAGAGGAAGACACGCTGGGGGGGTGGGCAAGCCAGGGGCGCCGCCAAGGGCGAGAAGCTGGCCGAAGCGCGCAGGCAACTCAAGGAAGAGAAGCCGCCCGGCACGGACACGCAAGAGCCGCCCTTAGAAGAAGAGATGGCAGACGAAGGCGAGGGCACTGCGAGCGGTCCCCCTGTCGAGGAAATCGTGCTCGAGGCCCGGAATATCGACCTAACAGCCGAGGCGGTAGCCAAGCTCGCCAAAGCCTGCAACGCGCAAGCTGTCTCAGACGGCCGAACCACCTCGGAGGATGAAACGGGCCGGGGCGGCGCCGCGGGGCTGGACAAGGCCGGTGCCGAGGACAGGGTGCTTCTGGTCCAGATTGACAGAGCCAGGCTGCGCGAGTTCCTGGACAGCGTGGAAGGGCTCCCTCAGGCCAGGAGGGTCAGGCCTGAGAGGCGGGAAGCGCCGGAGAAGGAAGAGAAGGAATACTCCGGGCGCAACTGGGGCGCCAAGGAGGAGGAGGCCAAGAGACTTCGGGCAAGAGACGAAAGGAAGAAGGAAAGCGAGCCGCGCGACCCGGAAGCGCCGGTCGCCGGGGAGCCTGCCAAGCCCGGGAAACCAGCCCCGAAGCCGCAGGAGCCTCTAACCGGTGACAACGAGCGTGAAGCCCAACAGGCTAAGAAGAAGCCGCTGGCAGGTCCGAAGCCGGGACAGAAACAGGCCGGCAAGCAGTTGCCGGGCGATGCGCTGGAGCAGCCGCTACCCACCCCGCCACGGCCGGGCGAGAACGGAACCGGCGCACTCGGGAAACCTGCCAAAGAGCTTGTCACCCTGCGCATACGGATTGTCAGGAGCAGCCTGCCTGCAGCCAAACTCCACAAGCAGGAAGCAGACCCCGCGAAAGCAGAGCCTGCCGAGAGCAAGGGCAAGTAGCCTCGAGCTCACATAGTGTCCCCCGGCGGAAGAGGCGGGACAAAGACGAACTCGCCATCTTCGTAGACAAGGTAGCTTGGCCCTTCGTCCCAGTGTCCGAGCACATAGAGGTGACGATTCTCGCCTGACACACCTGCCTGCGCGTGCCGGGCCCTGTGGATATGGCCGCAGATAACCACGTTGAACCCCCTGGCGAAGCAGCGCGCCACGGAAGCTATATTTATGTCGCGAACCTTCTTGGCCTTCTTCTTGACAAGCGCCCTGCTTGAGCGCCGCAGCAGCTTGGCGACCTATATCCTGAAAAACAGCGGCGTGAGGTGCTTGAAGGCTGCAGTCAGCAGAGGGTTGCGGACAACGGTGCGGAATATCATGTAGTCGCTGTCCTTTGTGCAGAACTGGTCACCATGAGAGAGGTGAACCTTCCGGCCGTCCAGCTCAATCGCCGCCGTCTCGCCCAGGACTTGAACCCCGCACGCGCGGGTCAGCTCGCGGCCCACGAGGAAGTCCCTGTTGCCGCCGATGAAGTAGAGCTTCGTCCCATCCCTGTGGAGCGACCGCAGCGCCCTGAACACCGGGTCGGCCAGCGCTTTGCGAAGCTGGCCCACGCCCACCCAGTAGTCGAAGATGTCGCCGAGCATGTAGATTGCCCGGGCATCCCGGACCGAGTGGAGGAACGCGGTAAAGAAAGACGCCCTGCGCGCGAAGTGCGGGCGCATGTGAACGTCGGAGACGAAATACACTTTATCCATACGCCGCCCGATACCTCAGGAACCATCCTGCGCGCACTCAAAGATGGATTCCAGGTTGCTCTTCACGCCTTCAAGCTGCTCCTCGGTCAGGTCCCGGCTGGCCAGCTTGAACTGCTCCGCGGTGCCCCGCAGCCTGAGCACCATTGTGTTTACCCCCTCCTCGGAACCCGTACGCGCAAGCTCGAAAACCTTCTTGCGCATGAGCAGAAGGGCGAGGATGTACGCCGTGTCGGCATCCCTTGGCTCTTCGGAATCTGCGAGGATGCGAAACAACTCCAGAGCGGCCTTGCGGTCGAACCTCCTGGGCAAGGCCTTTTTCTGGACTTTCCGGCGCCAACTGGAGATAGCCGCAGGCGCCTTGCCGGCCTCCCAGCAGTCCACGCAGAGGTCCGCGCGCCCGAGGGAATCCTCTTGCGGATAGACGCAGGAGACCACCTCCTCGCCATCACGGAACTCCCTCCCGCAGGCGACGCAGTTCTCCTGCTGCTTTCCTATGTGGTACTGCGCCATTTGCTCCCCGTTCCCCGCGGCGAAGATTGGGCATGGTTCAATTGTCCAACAACGAGGGTAACACGGCTGCGTCGCATCCCGTCATTGCGAGGTGCCGTAGGCACATTTACAGGAGTGGCTACGCCACCGCATGGCGGACGTGGCAATCTCATCTGAATTGAGATTGCTTCGTCACTTCGTTCCTCGCAATGACAGAGAAGTGTTACGCCCTTTTGAACCATGCCAAAAATTACTACCCGTTGATTTTCTGGCGCACCTTTTCGACCACTTCAGCCTGAACCTGTTTGGCGAGGAAGGTGGTCGAGTCGATTTCCTCGCGCACTTTGGCGACAAGCTCTTCATCCTTGAGGAACGAGAGGTTAATCTCGACGTTGAGCTTGGCGCCATCGAGGCCTGCGCCGCAGAGCATCGCCGCTACGCCCACATCCGAGACGAGGTTCGGATTGGCAATGTCAACAAGCGTTTTCAGCGACTGGATAACCTCGTTGCAGGCGCGAAACGCCTCGAGCGGCACCGCCATGGCTGCCTTGAGCGCTTCCTGGATGGCGGCTTTGCGTGCCGCCTTCTCTTCATCCGTCTCCCTGGGCATGCCGTATGCGGCAGTCACCTTGCTGTACTCGCTGACATCCGCATCCATGAATTCGAGCAGCTTGCCGCGCTTCGCCTCGCACAGGGCGAGAACCTCCTTCACCTGGTCCTCGACATCGGCGAATTTCTTCTTGCCAACGGTGAAGTTGCTGGCCATGGACGCCATTGCCGCACCGAGCGCGCCCGCAAGCGCCGACACGCTGCCCCCTCCGGGAGCGGACTTGCCCGAAGCGCTGTCGTCAAGATACTCCTTTATACTGCCATTGAGATACATGTTCCTACCTCCTTGCCAAAACATGGTTGCTGCCGAGTTCGGCGCCATTCTACCAGAAACGACGCCGCGTTCAACCACAAATCGTTATCTGCCTTATCGCTGGTAAATGAAGACGCGAAGGACTCAGAAAATAAGAATTGCCGATTTGTTGGGGACTTGCTATACTGCGGTCAGGAGAGTTATACTGGAAAGGAGATTTCCGTGTTATACAGAGTGATATTAGAGAAAGACGAGGACGGCGGATATGTGAGCTGGTGTCCAGCACTTCCGGGATGTTACTCGCAGGGCAGGACCCGCAAAGAAACGATTTCAAACATGAAGGAAGCGATTGAGTGCCACATAGAAAGCCTCTCAAGTCAGGGAAAGCTTGTCCCCTCAGGCGAGGCGGCGCCTGATATCGAGCTGATAGAGGTGAAAGGATGAAACTGCCCGTCGTCTCTGCAAGGGAAGTGATAAAAGCATTAAGTAAGATTGGTTATTACATAGAGCGTCAAAAAGGAAGCCATATCTCGTTGGCGCATCCGCTTCTCAAAACAGTGACAATACCAAACCACAAGGAAATCAAGAAGGGGATGTTGAAAAGGATTCTGAACGACGCGGAACTTACTATCCAGGAGTTCAGAAAACTGCTGAAGCGATGAGAACCTTCGGCGCACAACAGGCGCACGGATTTTATTTTCGGTTCCGCCCGTAGCGCGGATAGTACCAGAAGCATCCGCCGTGCGGCGGACCGGAAGGCATGGTGAAAGCAATCCCGTAAACTGCCCCCTGACTTTTTTCCCGTCTCTACCATCTACCGTTTACTGCCTACCCCTTCTTGCACCACCCAACTATCTGTGTTATACTCCTTTGACGGAAAACCCGTATTGTGTCCCCCAGCTCGTGACACATGCTTCGCTCGGACGCCAAGGGCCTTTTGGAGGTGGTGCCATGTATTCTGAAATTGCCGCGTTGAGAAGTGCTGCTGCCGCGGCAAACGTCATTGTCTCAACTGCGGCATTGCTGTTTCTCTTCGCATGCGCTGAGGCACCTACAACCGAGGGAGATTCACTGGAACCCAGCGGGAAGAAAGGGGAGAGATCTGAGTTGTTCCTCAGGCAACGGCAATTGCTGGAGAAGATGATTAACACTAAACCCACCCTGGGTGCTCCCCCAAATCAGCAGTTGAATGCGTCCTTTAACTCAATGCTGGGAAAGTTCCTGGAGAAATTCAAGCAAGAATGGCAGAACCCAGCAGCAATGGCGGAATTCTTCGAGGAACAGGACGAGAAAGGCAAGAGCATAGTAGATAGACTGAACAATTACTACAGGTTATACGTTTGTTTTAATCCTCTTGAGCAGAGAATACGCAGCGGTGACCGAGCTGCAATCAGGGGAATGATAGAGCTAATAACACATGAGAAGCAAGCCGGATTTTGGAATGTCATTCAGGACAAGGCCGGTACGTACATTCCGGATCCACAGTTGAAGGTGCTTGAAAATACCGTGCCGGAGGCAAAGGTCTTTGTGCGGTACGACCTGAAGCCGATACAGTGGTATGAAGCGGTCTATCGGCGCTGGGTAAGCTGGTGGGATGAGAACAACAGATACCTGCAGTTTAGTCAGAATAAGAAGACGTATTTTGTCAATGAAGAAGCCAAGAAAACCGGTAGGGCTATTGACTCCATCTCAGGGGATAAACTCACACCTGAGCAGACTGAGAAATATGAAAGTAGTCTATCCAAACTGATGAATTGGATTAAAGACACAAGGCTGATGGAGCGTTGTGAACATCGGTGACAAGAAGGCACTGGAGCCTCTTATTGAGGCACTGAGAGACGAGTCCCGCCTTAGAAATCCGGGGGCACCCATAACCGCCACAGGATTTTGCGTGGGGATTAGTCCCGTAGTTTTGGGATTGTTAGCCGTAGACTGAGGTCCGCGACCTGCATTTCACCACGTCTTCCGACGTGGTGCTTCCGGAATAA
>DAOVDS010000294.1 GCA_030669415.1 bacterium | reverse complement strand
GGAGGCGCAGCCTCCGACGCGGCAATCCGACGAAGTCGTTGCGAGGAACGAAGTGACGCGGCAATCTCATACGGTTGGGTTTGCTTCGCTCCGCTCGCAACTTCGGCTTCACCCGCCGTCCGGCGGGCTCGCAATGACATGTAACAGACGACACTAAAATACCACCTACAAAACTGTCGCGGACTCGTCTGCCCTCTACTGTCTACTCTCCCGGCCGCAGGCCACATTGCGATTATATGCTGACCTTTGGCCCGCGTCAAGAGTTAGCAGTGTTCTTTGCGGAGATGTCTTTTTGAATCTTGGCGCGCAGCAGGTCGAGCGAACTCACAATCCCGACCACCCTGCGGCCCTCCAGGACAGGCAGTCTGTGCAGCCGATTGTCAAGCAGTATCTGGGAAGCTGCGTCGACGCCCAGCTTAGGTGTGACAGTAACCACGTGGCGGTTCATTATTTCTTCCACATACATCCTGTCCTGGCCGGGGTTGAGCTCGTCATGGCCGAGGTACTTGGATGAAATGAGCTCGTAGATGTCCGGGTCGATGAAGTCCGGCTCGAGGCTTGCCACCTGGTGGGCTATTATGTCCTTCTCTGACACGATTCCAACGATATCTCCTTCCTCGGAGACCACCGGCACGCCGCTTATGTCGAATTCCTTCAATATGCGGCAGAGGTCTTTTATCGTCGTGCCTTCGGTCACGCTGACTACATCTGTCGTCATGATGTCGCGCACGTCGGTCATTTACCTTTTCCCAACAGGTGTAAGAAGGGAGATATGGAGATCGGGAGAGAGAGGGAGATATTTTCTCTTTGCCTTTTCCAAAAAAGCAGGTTTTATTCTTATCCCCATATCTACCTTATCCCCCTATCTCCCTTGACTAAGCACGCCGGGCCATCTTACGACCCGAACCGGTAAGTCACATCAATCAGGTCAAGCACGGAAAGGAGGAACTGGTTGCCGGTCAAGCGGCCCAGTCCGCCCGACGAGCAGGCGTGCTCGCCGTAGTTCTTCACATTGTCCCTGAGTACCCCGTTTCCGCTTATGAGAACCGGCACCGGGTCGGCCGTGTGCTCGCCCACCTCGCACGGTGTCGAGTGGTCGCCGGTAAGCGCGAAGACGACATTGTCATGTGCAAGCGCTTTTGCCATAATGTACCCGCAGGCCGTATCCACCTGCTCCAGGAACCTGCTCTTCGCGGCCGGGTCGTTGTCGTGACTGGCGATGTCCGGCCCCTTCAGGTGCAGCATCACGATATCGAAATCCTTGAGCGCATTGAGTGCAGCCTGCGCCTTCTTCATGATGTCGGTGTCAAGGTTGGCTGTGAATGCCGGGTCGCTTATCACTGCGAAACCCGTCATCTTCGCAATGCCCTTGACAGTGCTCTCGCCGGCGACGCAGGCGCCCCTTGTGTTGAAGCGCTCGGCAAGGCTGCGCATAGGCCGCCTGACGCCGGCACCTCGCAGCAGAACGTAGTTTGCAGGCAGCAGCCCGTTGCGTTTCCTCTCCTGGTTTATGGGGTGGTTTTGGAGGATTTCGCGTGCCTTTCGGCTGAATTCAGTCGCAAGCCGGGCAGTTCTCTGTGCGGCGGCGGACTGGGGAAGGCTGGCTTGAATTTCCAGCACCTTCTCGCCCGCCATGTCGGGGCCGGGGTCGCTCGGGGTAACCATGTGTGAGAGCCGCTCCCCGCGCAGGACCAGCACGGCCCGGTGCTCGGTGGCCGCCCTGAACATGACCTGCGTTCCGTCAGAGAGCGTCATCTTGTCGAGCGCCTCGGCCAGGGCCCCAGTACCTTCTCTTATGCGCGCCGCGCGCCGCGACACTATGCTGCCGTCATCCGTCACTGTGGCGAAGTTGGCCCGGAACGCGACATCATCCTTGCCCATCTCCAGGTTAACGCCGGCCGCCTCTATCGGGCCGCGTCCGCAGTACACCCGCAGAGGATTGTACCCGAACAGCGCAAGCATCCCGACATCAGTACCCACCCTGATTCCCGGTGAGAGGGGGTCCATGAGGCCGCAGATACCCGTGTCTGCCAGCTTGTCGAAGTTCGGCGTCTGGGCCGCTTCAAGAGGCGTCCTGGCGCCGAGGCTCTCTATGGGCCTGTCACCCACCCCGTCCTGGATTATCACGAGCGCTTTCTTGGCCATAGTCAGCTTCCCGTCCCGGCTGCATGTTTGGCGCGGTATCTTTTCGCCGCAAGTTGTGCAACAGTCACAACATCTTCAACGAGATTCCCCGGCTCAGGTTCCACTTCTTTCGGCACATTGCTGCAAAAAACCACTTCCATGCCGGCTTTCAGGGCCATAGGGGCCGCCACCTGTATGCTGGCGGCTTTGAGTTCCGTAAGCAGGACATCGGGTTTCTCTGTTCCTGAGAGGATTGAAGCCATTTCTTCTCTCAAGCGGCCCCTGTCTGAGAGCGTCCTCGTAACGGCGGCAACTTTGCAGCCGTGAGTCTGCTCCAGGTACGTAACGAGAGTTTCCAAGACAACCTGTGGCGCGGTTGTCGCAAGTACAACCTTCTTGCCCTCGACGTTGCCGAGTGGGTGCGGGCGCAGTACGGCGGTTCTCACGGGGGCTTGCGGGTTGATGGTGCGCAGGGCATCGACAAGCTCACGGACGTGAGCCGTGCTTGAAACAGGCTCTTCACAGCCTGTCACAACGACCAGGTCCGCACCGCGGACTCCCACTGCGCCAAACGGCTCCTCGAACCGCGACACGGGTTGCGCCGCGCCAACCACCAGTATCCTCGCATCGAGCCGGACCGGAGGGGCTGTGTTACCGCTGCCCTCGTAAATCTGTATGTCGCAGTCGAGGCTGTTGGCGAGCTCGGCTCCCTTCTCGACAGTCGAGCAGAACGGCTGGCCGGCAAGTCCGCCGCCCGCGCGAAAACACCCCACCGTCGGCAGGTGCGTGAGCAGTGCCTCCTCGTAATTGTCACCTGCCGCATGTTGGCCGCGCTTCGCCTCTGCTATCAGGAATTCAGGCGTAAGCTCCGTCTCATCTGCGCGTATGAGCTGCGGCTGTACCGGCCCGCCCCGGCCCATTGTCACGATGACGGGGCGCAGCCCGGACCGGGCGATTTGCCTTGCCGCAAACGCGCAGACCGCGGTCTTTCCCACGAGCTTCCCGGCACCGAGCAGGGCCAGTGTAGGCGCGGCAGGCAGGTCGGGCTCAGGCCTGGAGGCAAACTGGAAGTCCGGGCCCGCGTATGAAACACCGGATGCCAACACGGCGTCGGCAATCTGCAGGCGCGCCCGCGGGTTCAGTAGTGGCTCACCGCTCATGTCGATTACCACGTCCGGCTCGAACTTGCGGCACGCCTGAACCACGCAGGCAGGGAAGTCCTCAGTTCCGAGGATAACGGGAAGCTCGAGTTGGGCGAGGGATTCGGCGGGGCCGAGCTTGCCCGGGCTGCCGAGCAGGATTACTCCCACTATGGAGTAACCCAGGCGCTCTTCCGCGTGCCGCAGCGCCGCCTTGAGCACGTGCAGGTAGTGGTGCCCATCAATGAGTGCCAGTGCTTTTCTTCCCGCCATTGCCCTTTCCGCTTCGAGGCTCTTTCCCGGCAGTCGGGAGCAGGCTGCTGGACTGTATGCCCTGGAAAATGTACGAAAGCGCCTTTTCCACCGATTCGTCGGTTTCTATGTTATCGATTATCGGTATGTCTCCCAGGTTGGCGCATTCGATTATGTAATCCCGAATCTTGCAGATGCTCTTGAAGTTCTCAAGGTATGCCCTGGCCTTACGCTTGTGCGCGGCGCGCTGCCTTCTCAGGAAGCGCTGCATGTGCTCCTCGGCGTCGCTGACAGTAATCACGAACTTCACGATGCACGCGTCCGGGAAGTCGCCTGTATCTATGAGGCCGGGCACGATATGCACGCCGTTCACTATCAGGTTGACGTTCTCCTGTGCGGCGCGCTTTATCATCGCTTCCACGCCTACGTTCACAGGAAGCGACTGCTGGTGCAGCCCGACAATTACTTCGTCAGCAGCCGTTCCTGGCGGCAGCCGGAGCTTCTTGCCCACAAGGTAGGAGGATTTGTGAATTGCGGGAAGGAGCTTGACTGAGAACATTGTGCGAAGCATCTCACGGATGGTGTCGGTGGACACGACCTGGGTAATCTCCATCCTGGAGGCGAGCTCGAGGGCGAGGGTAGACTTCCCCGCGCCTGTCGGCCCGCCAATCAGCACTATCAGGGGGTGGTCCGAGGCGACCATGTCGCGCCATGTCATGTAGCGCCGGGCTGCTTCCTCGCCCTGCTCCTTCTCGAGCTGGGCGTGAACCCTTTTGCGCAGGTCGTCAAGCTCTATCTCTCGGACGTTCTCCTTGCGAAGTTCGGCCTGTATTCTCTGGGCGATTGAGAGTGCGGATGGGTGGTCGATTGCCGTCACTCCGAGCGAACGCGCCAGCAGGCCCTTGGAGAACGGCGTGCCCTGGCCGCCTTTCATGACAATTACTGCGGGCTGCACTGCGCCCTCGCGGTAGCGCTCCACAATCTCCGGGTAGTCCTCCTTTTCGAGTACCTCAAGCACCATCTCCCGGAGCTCGTCTCTGGTGTAGCGGGGCTTCTCGAGGGATGATTGTATCTCCAGTGCGATAGTGTAGGCGCTGACGGGGTCAAGCCCGCACTTGACGAGCGAGCGCGCAAGAATACCGCGAGAGAACGGCAGCTCGCTGGTGGCGCCCGCTATTATCGGTTGATTCGGCTTCTCAGGCACGCCCGCGCAACCTCCAAATTACGAGAGTCCTACTGTGTCCCGCTCTTCGCCGATTTGCCGGCAGTTTCACCGCCTGCCTTGTCGCCCTGCTTCGCTTCCTTTTTCTCGTCGGTCAGAATGAACTGTATCATCGCAAGCACAACACCTACAAGAATAAACGCGTCAGCAATATTGAAATTCGGCCAGCGGTGTTGCTTCGGATACTTACCCACATAGAGCAGTATGAAATCCCTGACAGCACCTATTGCCAGCCTGTCAACGAGGTTGCCAATGACACCTGAAAGAATGAACGCCAGGTACAACTGCACAACGGGCGCACGGCCGCGGTCTGTCCGCAAGTACCATATCACCACGGTACCGGCAATCAGCGACACGAGGATTGTAAGCCAGATTGGCGCGGGCAGGCCAAAGACAACCCCGTAGTTCAACGCGAGCTCCAGGTCGAAGAAGCCTGAAATCACGGGATAGCGCACGCCCCACCTCAAAAAGTGAAAGGCAGCCCACTTCGTCACAAGGTCGGCTGCCAG
>DAOVDS010000197.1 GCA_030669415.1 bacterium | reverse complement strand
TCCTCCGGGGGCGTGAGTATCTCGAACGCGAGCGTCTCGTCTGCGACAACATCATCCTTGTTCGTGCAGACTTCGAGGGAACTGCCGCAGTTCTTGCAGATAAAGTGCTTGTCCTGCGAGTACCCTTCCGCGTTGAACTTCGTGCCGCACGCCGTGCAGATGACGAGTGTCCTGTTCTGCAGGCCCAGAAGCGTAAGCACGTTTTCCGGCGTCAGGTAGCCAAGGTCCATCATGATTTTTCCGAGCCGTTGGTGTTTTCCTTTTTCGATGTCACGAGCTTGTATGCTCAAGGCGTTTTCGAGCTGCCCTCTCTTGATAAGGCCCTTGTCGAGCGCAACCTGCCCCATAAGCATCTCGCTGAGCGAGCTTTCGCCATCCTTTAGCTTGTTGCTAAGCATCGCTTCCTGGAACGTGAGAATCTCCTCACGCTTGTCCCAATTGATATGTCCTTTTTTCACAAGCATCTCGCCGAGCGGCGGGACATGGACATCCTTCTCGCCGGAATGCTCCGCGCGAATCCGCTCCTGCTCGTCCACACATTCCTCAATCTGCTCCGAAGTAACGCAGCCCCAATTAAGTGCGATTCTGCCAAACAGGCATTTCAGGCCGTCTCTCTCACCATAGCTGCTTACCATCGAAATGCCCCTTTCAAACGCTGAACTCCATAATCTAAACGAGATTTCCCAGATGAACTCACCATATGACCTACAAACACCCTTCATATCCAATATAACCACAATAACAGACCTTCTTCAAACTCAAATATCCACGCAAAATAGTTTTTCCCACGTCATTTCATCATACTGCGAACCTTTCAGTCAAGATGTGGAGATGTAGCATCCCTGTTGAAGGGGCGACTACGTTCTCATAGAAAAGGAGAGTTCGCTCCTTACTTTGCATCCTACATCCTTGCCGGAGGCCAACTATTCTTCCGCAATGCGATTCTAAAACCGGCGGCAAATTCCCAGATGAATGCCTATGTCCGGGCTGTTGTCATAAAAAAATATATTCTCAAGAACCCCAACCTGGATTAGGGTGCTTTTCCCGATTCCCCACTGGATGCCGAACGTAAGCTCGTGCGTCGTTTTCGAGAACTCATACAGGTTCTGGGCAGGGCCGGTGTTGCAGAGGTACTGAAGTATGAACGATGTCTTCTTGAATGGTTTGTACTCGAGTGCTGCAAGACCAGTCCACTGGCTACGACGCAAGTCAATGACTCCATTGAGGTGGTCAGAATTTGAGCACACGTAGCCCACGCTCAGGTAGGCGAAGAAATCACCTACCCGTTTTGACATGGAAAGGGAAATTCCCCAGTCGACTCCTTCACTACCGAAGAGTTCTCTGTTGTCCCCTGTAGGCAGTTTCACATGCACTGCGGCAGATAGAGCGGGGCAACGTGCTGTTCCTGAGGTAATACTTACTCGTGACGAGAGTACGGCGTCCTGAAAGCCCATGCCTGCATCATCGCTATTCAGCGAAAACACACCGCCATCTTTGGAGTGTACTTCCACCTGGAATTCGTTTCGCGGAAACTCGTCCCGGTGCCCTTGCCCCATCCCGAAGGTGTGGTGAAAATCCTCGATAGAACTGTCTGCAAACCCGCCGCCTCGCCACAGTGCCGGAAGTTCAACACCGACTTGCCACCGTTTCGTCAGTCCGTAGCGGAGAGAGGCTATCGAACGGAAAATCTCCGCATCAATGATATAGTGGTCTCTCTCAAACGCCCACAAATTCGCCCATGTGTAGGTTTGCCGAAGCTCCCACTGGCCCGCATCCAGCGTGCCCGGCCCTTCAGGCAACAGACTGAGTCTCAGGAATTGGAACGGTGAAGCGCTTCGTAGCGGAAGCGGGCCGTAGCCTGTGTTCGGCAGAGTGCCGAAACGAAACTTGGGATCCTCATCATTATTGGTAGCAAGAACCGGACCTGACAAATATCCAAGTACAAAGATAGTTACTGCGACGATTACACTCTTTCTACCAATCACCGGTTTTCTTTTGTCCCTTGGCGTCACTTCGGCCCGTCTTCTACGACCTTTCCGTCTTGAGTAGTCTTTTCCACTCTGTCGAAAGATGAGAGGTCAGTTGTTTCTGTGTCGTCCCTGGTTATGTCGATTCCAAATAAACCGAGAAGGAAATCAACAAGCTCTACCGGGTTGAATCCCACGTCAAAACCAATGACACCCAGTGTGGCGCCTACTTCAATGAAGAACTTCTCCCGAATCAGCGGAGCTTGGGGAGACCAATCCGGGCGTGGGTAATGCGAGTCCGGGTCTCTCCTGATTTCTGCCACATTGATACCCAGCATCGAAGGGTACAAGTCATAGGCTGATGGTCCCAGTCTTATCTCAGTGCTCAGCACAAGGGCGGAAAAGGGCAGACCAATCCAAATCTGGTCTGTGGGCGCATCCACCGGCTCGCGACCGAGGTAGCCAACCCAGTTATCTCTGTGTACGGCGATTCCTGCAGATGCTCTTACGTAATCCGTTACCTGGGTGCGCACAGCGAGTCCGTAGCCCTTCCCGGCACGTACTGTAAAGCAGTCAGCCAGATCGTTCCCACGCCTTTCCACGTAGGTCTTGAATTGCGCGCAGCCGCTGGCAACAAGAGCGACACAAAAGATGACGACTAAATACCATCCTCTGAGCATCTGATGGGTCATCAGCCTTTGCCAGATATTGCCAGTTTCAAGCCCTTGTTTGTTTGCCACTACTATTTCCACGTAACCTCCCAGACAAGTTCTTTCTCAGTTGACTCTCTCACTTTCTTAAGCGGAATCACGAGCGTGGCTTCGTTTTGCGTACCTTTTGAACCGAAGGACAGCAATCCACCTGAAGATTCTTCCGCTATTTTCGGGCTGAAGCCCTTGGCTATAACCTTGCCTGGCAGGCAGACAGTGAATTTGAACTTGGCTCCAACCTTGCCGGGAATTCCCAGACCTTGCTCCTTACCAAGTTTGTTTATGACATCAGCATCCTTCTCGGAAGCTGCAAGAATTCCGGTCCACCGGGCAGATTTACCCAGCGGTATGGTCAACCTGAACAGGTTGCCTGATACCGAAAGACGGATGTCGGCAATTTGGACCTTCGATATGTCATCGAAAATTGCTTCCTGAACTACAACGGAGACTCTTTGCTCTTTCCAGTTCGCACCGCTTGTAGCTTTTTTGATGGGGTCGTCCTTCACGTTCTCGACCCGTATGACTGTTGAGACCATTTTCCCTTTCCCGCTCGCTTCTATGGAAAGTTTGATACTTGTCAAATCCTCCTCGCCACAGCCAGAGATTGAAAGACTTGCGACAATTGCCGTGCACAGTAAAAGAATTGTCCTCACCATTTTCATTCTTACTCCTTTCTTGGCCCTTTCCGGCAGGATTGAACCGGTGCAGCCAGCATTCCCCTTTGTCAAACATAAGGGCACGAGATAGACTACTGAGCGAGAACTCGAACCCTGAAAGAACCGTCAACGTCTCTGAGTTGGATTCTTATCCGCCAGTATCCGGGGTCGCCGGGTGCGGTCATTGATGAGTCGTAAATCTCTCCCTCGCCTTCGTACCACTCACTGAAGATAAGGTAGTCGTGGTCGTCATATACTCGAATACTGACTTCGCCTTCGAAATCGTCTTCCGAGTTGAATATTACCTCTGCAACCTCCGTATCACAACGCCACGTCCACCCGCAACTCCAATCTTCCCACCACAGATCTCTGGCCCTGAAATAGAAATCGTTGCGGTCGTTGTCAACTTCGAAGCCCCAACCCCATCTGCCCCAGCAGTGGTCGTAGCAACTTAGACAGAGACTCAGCATAAGGACGGAGAGTAGTGAGAGGAGAACAGTAGTTCTTCTCATTTTCCAGCTCCTTCCACAGCGAGCACAAACATACTTCTCGGTGGGCGTTATCTAAATCTCAGTTTCTTCCCCATGCAGTATTCGGGCAGCGTGCCGCTTTGTGTGATGTCCGAGGTCGTCGAAGATACTGTAGAGTATGGGTATCACTATCAGCATCAGGAAGGTGGAGACCATCATGCCGCCGACCACCGCCAGGGCTATCGGGGCGCGCATCTCCGCTCCTTCACCTTTGGAAATAGCCATCGGGAGCATCCCGACGATCGCAACAATGGCTGTAAGTAACATCGCACGGAGCTTGGTTGCACTGCCCTTCACGATAGCTTCCTCCTTTGAAAGGCCGCGTGCTCGAAGCTGGTTGATATAGTCTACCAGGACGATGCCGTTGTTGACCACGATTCCCGCCAGGATTATCACGCCCAAGCCGGACGGCAAAGAGAGGGTATTGCCGGTGAGGAGGAAAAGCCCAATTACACCGACCAGGCCAAGCGGCACGGTGAACATTACTGTGAAGGGATGAAGCAGTGACTCGAACTGCGCGGCCATCACCATGTAGACCAGCAGAATAGCCAGGATGAAAGCTGCCCCAAGAGAGAAGAAGGTTTCCCGCATCCGTTCTATGTCGCCGCCGTACTGGACGAAGTAGCCCTGGGGGAGGTCCGCTTTCGCCACTTTCGACTGAATGTTGGCGAGGATGCTGCCCAAGTCCCGCCCGCTGAAGTTGGCGGTCACCGAGACTTTTCGCTTTTGATTCTCACGGAAGAGACTCACCGGCCCCTCGCCTTTTGATATTTCTGCGAAATCAGAGAGCCGATGCTGCGACCCGAGCGGAGCGGTTATGAGGATGTCTTCGACATCCTGTAAGGTTTCCCTATCCTTCTCCTGGTACTTTACTCTCACATCAAACTCATCTCCCTTAGTGCGATACAATGTCGCTATCTGTCCTTGGAAGGAGGTACGGATAGTGAAAGCAATCTGACCTACGGACAGGCCCATCTGAGATGCTTTTTCCCGGTCAATCTTGAAATGGAGTTCGGGTTTCCCGTGCCGGAGGGTGGTATCTACATCATACAGTCCTTCTATGTCCTTGCAGTCGGCGGCAAGACCGTTAGCTATCTCTCCCAGAGTTTTTATATCTTTGCCAAATATCTTTGCCTCAATAGGGACCTGCCCGGCGCCACCACTCTTCATTATACCTGCCAAGTCTATAAACTCTATCCTGGCACCCTTAATCCTGGGGAGTTTTCTCCTGATACTGTCTTGTATCTGCATTGTGGTGCGCTGACGCCTGTCTTTATCCACGACGTGGGCGAATATTTGTGCCTCGTTCACACCAATGTTAGTCATCCCAAATGCCGCGCCTAACTCCGATCCGGCTGGCACGCCGGTAATCGAACCGAGTACATCAAGTTCCTTTTCGTCAACCAACATGTCCTCAATTTGCTTAACCACATACCGGGTCTCATCGAGCTTCGTGCCGATAGGCATTTCAACCTTAATGGCGATTAGGGGCAAGTTAATAGCTGGCAAGAATTCGGTTCCGACCAGAGGAATAAGTACCAGACTTGCTGCAAACACAATGAATGAAGCCAGAGTTACCTTCCAGCGGTGGCGAAGCGCTCGGCGGAGAATGCCTTTGTAGCCTCGATAGATAGCCCCTTCTTTCTTCTCCCCGGAACCACCCTTCTTCTTTCCGGGCTTCAAGCGAAATATCTTCGACGCCATCATGGGGACGAGAGTCAGGGCGACGAACAATGAAGCGAAAAGGGACACTGCCACGGTGAGGGCAAGGCCCCGCGAGACTTTTCCCGCAATCCCGGAGGCAAAGAACATCGGTAGGAAGATGGCGACGGTAGTGAAGGTGGATGCAGCTATCGCCCCGCCGACTTCGCTCGTTCCTTCAATTGCAGCCTTAAACCGTCCCTTGCCCTCCTCCATGTGTCGGAAGATATTTTCGATGACAATGATGGCATTGCTGACCAGCATACCTACACCGAGGGCAAGACCGCTCATTGTCATTACATTGAAAGTGAAGTCAAAGGCGTACAGGATGATGAAGGTAGCAAGGATAGAAATAGGAATTGACAGTACTATGGTAAGGGTGGGACGCCAGTTACGCAGAACAAGCAGGATCACGATTGCTACGATAAGCCCCCCCCAAAGGGCGTCCTGTCCGGTACACGAAACGATTTTGTCTGTAATAGCTCCCTGGTCAAGGGGAATATGGAACTGGATGTCAGGGGGGAGTTCTTTTCGGAGTTCGGCCACCTGTTTTTTCACAGCCGCGACCACATCCGCAGTATTAGCCCCGGATTCCTTTACGATAAGGAGCATTATCCCGTTTTCCCGGTTGACACGGCTGTCGCAACGGACTTCTTTGTAGGTATCTTTGACCGTGGCGATGTCTCTGATATAGACTGGTGCGCCGTTTTGAACGCCTACCACCATATTCCTGACTTGGTCAAGATTCTCGAATTCTCCCAGAGTTCTTAACAGGTATTCTATATGTTTATGGGCGAGGTGTCCTCCCGACAGGTTGAGATTCTCATACCTCAGTTTTGCGACCACCTGCTGGATGGGGATGTTCAGCGCCTCCAGCTTAGCGCGGTCAACTAAGACCTGTATCTCTCTTTCCCTGCCACCCATAATAAAAGCGTTCGCTACGCCATCGACCATCTCAATGCGGTCCTTTATCTCGTCTTTTACAAATGTGCGAAGGTCCCGTGGGTCTCTTTCGCCTGTGATCCCATAGGCAATGACTGGGAAGAGTGACGGGTCGAATTTTACAACGATAGGGGCATCTATCTCAGACGGCAGAAACTTCCTGAGAATGCCTATGCCATCGCGCATATCCTGGGCGGCAAAGTCAATATTCGTGCCCCATTCAAACTCTGCCAGCACCATTGAAAGACCCTCCAGCGAGGTCGATTTAACGGTCTTAATATTCTTGACCTGGCTGACAGCCATTTCAATGACCTTGGTAACACGATTTTCTACATCCTCTGAAGCTGCACCTTCATAGCTGGTGATTACCGCCGCCACGGGATAGGTGATGTCGGGCATGAGTTCGATGGGGATGCGCATAAAGGAAATCGCACCCAGTACCACGATTATTAGAATAAACATCAGCACTGTTACCGAGCGATGCACCGAGAACTCTGGTATCTTCATTACTTTGCTCTCCTTATTGATTGCCCGACAATCTATTTCCTGAAAATGACCGTGCCCCAGCTTAGTCCGGAGCCAAAACCGACTAAGGCAACGATATCACCGTCTGCAACCCGCTTTTCCCGAAAAGCCTCATCTAACGCGATGGGGATTGATGCTGCAGACGTGTTTCCGTATTTGTCAAGATTGACCATAACCTTTTCCATAGGGAAGGAAAGGTTCTCCATAGCAGATTTGATAATGCGCATGTTGGCCTGGTGCGGGACCAACAGTTTGATATCGTCTTTCGTCAGGTCGCAGCGGGACAACGCGGTCTCAAGCGTCTTTGAGACAATTCTGATGCCAAACTTGAAAATCTCTTTCCCGTTCATTGTGAGAAAATGCAACTTGTCTCTCACCGTCTCTTCGCTCGGAGGCATCCTGGAACCGCCGGCAGGAATGGTCAGGAATCCTGCTCCTGTTCCGTCTGTTCCAAGGTCGGTTGAAAGTATTCCCCGTCCCTCCGGCGCCTGTGTTAGGACTACGGCACCGGCACCGTCTCCCAGAAGGACACACGTATCTCTGTCAGTCCAGTCTATGAATCTTGAGCAGGTCTCCGCACCAATAATCAGAGCAGTTCGATAGGCACCGGTTGTAATGAACTGATTTGCCACAGCCAGGGCGTAGATAAAGCCGGTGCATGCCCCAGCGATATCAAATGCAACGGCCGCACGGGCGCCGAGTTCCCGTTGAACAACAGCCGCCGTCGATGGCAACGGAGTGTCCGGGGTGTAGGTAGCGACGATTATCATGTCAATGTCTTCGGGCACCAGCCCGGCGCTTTCCATCGCTCTTCTCGCTGCTATCACAGCCAGGTCGGATGTGGCTGTTCCTTTCTCCGCAATATGCCTTGTCTTTATCCCGGTTCTGGACACAATCCACTCGTCCGAAGTGTTTACCATCTTCTCCAGGTCGAAGTTTGTCATCACCCTGTCCGGCAGGCACGAACCTGTTCCGATGATTCCCGCAGACCTCGTTCCCATATCTACTCTTTCTCCACCGATATTCTGGTTCCCTCTGTCAATCCCAAGTTGCCCTTCACAATAACCATCTCTCCAGCCTCGACGCCGGAAGTGATTTCGATATTGATTCCGTCAGTCAGCCCAACGGTTATCTGCCGCTCAATGGTAACGTCGCTCTTCGCCAGAAAGACCACCTTCTCTTTGCCTTTATCTACGACAGCTTCCACTGGCAGCACGAAAACACTGGAGCGCCTATCGAGGACAAGCT
>DAOVDS010000039.1 GCA_030669415.1 bacterium | reverse complement strand
TCCTGAAGAAGAAACATGCGCCTGAGAAATATCCGTGTCCCATCTGCGGCACATTGGGCAGGCGCCAGCGCACCAGGACTCATGTGGTTCGACACCTTGCTCACAAACGGGAAGCCTATATAGAAGTGACCGTAGGCGTGTACAAGGCGCGTTGCAAGTGTCCCAAGAACTATTTCACTTCCACCGTGCCGGGAGTGGAGGTGGGCGCCGAGTACAGCAACGCTGTACGAGAGAAGGTTGTAGACCTGCTTGTCCGGGACCACCTCTCCAACTACAAGGTGCTTGAACACCTCGAGGAGGACTTCCTGCTGAAGGTCTCCATAGGCTGGCTGTACCTGTGCCTGGAGTGGGCGCGTAAAAAGGGGATGTTGAGGGCTACCGCAGTTGGTGCGTAGAGAACTTCTCCGGTGTTGTCTGCATTGACGAAGTCCACGACGGCGCACGTACAATCCTTTTTGCGACCGACCCGCTAAACGACTTCACCATAGCCTGGAAGGTGAACAGCAAGAACGACCAGGAGTCCATGGACGCATTTCTCGACCAGTTGAAGGTCTGGGGTATCAATCCTGAGGTGGCGATAACAGACGGCTCGCCGCTATACAAGGAGACGCTGAAGGAGCATTGGAGGGGGATAGCACACCAGTTGTGTGTCTTTCATGTGATAAAGGACGTGAACAAGGTGATTCTGGACGGCATAAGAGAGGTAAAGAATCGCCTGAAGCGGTTAGGCAACCGCGGCAGGAAGCGCCGCAGAGGCCGGCCGTGCAAAGGAAAGCACAAGAAGTCGAACAAGAGAATGAGTCGCAGGGAACAGGCGAAGTTTATCTGGAAGAACCAGCACCTTGTAGTCAAGAAAAGCGAAAACCTCTCAGACGAAGATAGAGAAGCGCTTGAGTCCATGTTTGAGATAGCGCCGGAGTTGAAGTTGTTTCGGATGTTCAACCAGGAATTCTATTCTCTGTTTGAGAAGGGCATCACGAAAGAGGAAGCACGCCGGCGCAGGGAGCGGATGGTCAGCGACACAGATTATCAGAGCAATCCATATCTTGCAAGAGCCTTACGCAAGTTCAGCGAGGAGAAGTTCGAGAAGATGATAACGTTTATGGATTATGAGAACTGCGATAGGACGAACAACCATGTTGAACGCAACAACAGAGGGTTCCGTCTGGTGCAGAAGACGCGTTACAAGCGCCGCAGGTCAGGGACAATTGAGCTGGCGATATGGCTGGATGTGCTACGTCGTTGGAGAAAACATTGTTTGTACGACAAGCCAGGAGCGGTCAAACTCCAAGCGTTGCCAACTGTGACAGGCACTTGCGAACAGAAGGAGGCAGCCTGATGCTGACTTTCACTGAACAATGTCGTTTATTCATCTTTGTTCTTCTCGTACCACTTCTTCCACTTCTCGTAATCCTCACCAAAATCCTGCTTGGTTATCTCACTTAATGCCTTTGCAGCGGTGGAGCGCACTTCTTCGTCTTTATCCCTTAGTATCTCAATCAAGGGTTTGATAGCCCGTTTATCACAAATCTCTCCCAATGCCCATGCAGCGATATCGCGCACTAAATCTTCTTGATCTTGCAACGCCTTGATCAATGCTTTAGTTGCCCTCTTGTCTCTGAGCTGGCCTAATGCACCCGCAGCCTCTCCACGGACATCCTCATTCTCATCTTTAAGCGTTTTAATAAGAGGCTCAGTTGCTCTCTTGTCACCAAGTTCGCCCAACGCTGCTGCAGCCCAAATCCGTACATCCGTATCATGGTCTCTTAGCGCCCTGGTAAGAGGTTCGAGTGCCTGGTCGTCTCCTAAATATCCTAACGCGAGTGCAGCCGAGCCGCGAACATTTGCATCACTGTCGTTCAGTGCTCCTATTAGAGACTTAATTGCTTTCTTGTTTCTTATATGTGCTAATGCCCACGCAGCCTGGTCACGAACATCCGCGCTGTTATCCTTTAGCGCCCCGATGAGAGGTTCAAATGCTCTCTTGTCCCCTATCTTTCCTAGAGCCTCTGCAGCAGTCTTGCGGACGTTTACTGCGTTGTCTTGGAGTGATTTGACTATGAACGAAAAAGCGTTTTCATCTTTCTCCATCCTTGCTACCGAAGAAGCCGCTCCTACTTGAACCTCTCTGCTCCTGTCGTCCTGCCACATTTTTCTTAGCGCCATGGTCGCTGGTTTGTATCCGATATTACCCAATGCCATTGCGGCAGAAAGACGGACTTGAGAATCAGGATTTTCAAGCAGCTTTACAAGCAGCGGACCTGAGCCCTCCGGCTTCTCATAGCCGAGTGTCGTTACTATGTTTGCGAGAGCAAATGAGCGGCCAGATTCAAGTTTCTCCAGTATGTCGGGGATTGCTCTCAAAACGGCGGGGCTTAGCGCCCACTTTACAAATGGTTTTAGAATAGACTGCAATACATGCTTGACTTGAGGGTCTTCGGCTTCTCTATGTGCTCTCTTCAAAGAAACTATGGATTCAGGCATCTGTTTCACAAGTCTCGCGAGTTCTGCCTGTGCCTTTTCGCGGTCTTCGTATTTGTCGGATGCGAGTTGTTTGAGCAGTTGGGTGAGGCGGGCTTTAAGTTGTTCTTCTGAGGGTTGTTTAGCCGCGCCATTTATGGCGCGGTCTTTCCGCGTTGCAGGCAACGCGGCCAAACTTTCACCATGCTTTTTCTCCACTCCGGCGTGCTGCTTCCGGGATGGCGCGTGCGTGCAGCCATACGCCGCGAGGGCAAGAGCTATTAGGCTGACGGGAATCCAGGTTCGCATGAGTCTCACTCCCCGTTCCAACTATAACCTTTTCGCCGCAAGGATGCAAATGTATCGAAGCGGGGCGGCTTATTGACTTCGTGACGAGACTGTGATATTTATGGTTCAACATAACTGCAGGAAAAGCGGAGAACTGCAAGAATGCCAAATGTCGAAATCCAAATGCCAAGTCAAATCCAAAATCCAAAATCCAAATTGCCATTATTCACTTCAATCTCTGTGCTGATTATTATATTTGCAGCAACTGCGGCGTTTGCGCAAGAGGAGAAGATTCTGCCACGATGGAAGTGGCACAAGGGGGACACGTTCAAGTACCAGCTTCACGGCGATGTTGTAGCCACGGGCGGGCCTGCCGAGCGCAGCCTTGTCACCAGTACCATAACGATTAGGGCCAGAGATGACAAGCTGGCGTTATTCGCAAACACCTACGCCGAGATAAGGTGGCAGGAGAAGGGCGTCTGGTACCAGGCAACCAGGGAAGGGCTTGAGTCGCACTGCGGCAGCTTCATCATTGACACCGCGGGAAAGGTAAGCGGCACCAGTAACGACGCGGGCAAGCAGCAGGAGTTTGACGCGCTCATGCCGCTGCCGGCCAAACCTGCATCCCAGGGCTCGTTCTGGACGGTCAATCTGCCGGACGCGAAGCTTCACGGCACCTGCGAGTTCACCGGGTACGGGAAACGAGCCGGCCGCAACTGCGCCATTCTCAAGATGGAGCTTGCGTCAAGTGAGCGCGTGGGCAAGCTGCCCGCCCGGGAGCTGAAAGCCACTTACTACTTCGACGTGGAGGAAGGCTGCTTCGTCCACATCGAGCGGCGGATAAAGACCCGCGGCGACAAGCGCAAGGATGAGAGGCTGATTATCGAGCTTCTCTCCTCGCCGAAGTGCCAGTCAGCCGTCGAGAAGGAGCGGGTGATTATTGACAACCTCAAGGGGCGTCTCAAGCGGCATCCCGATGACCCATCGATAATGCGCCAGCTCGCCGACCACTATGCCCGCCTCGGGAAGCTCGAAGATGCACTGGGCATGCTTGACCGAATCCTGAAATCGTGGCCCGAAGATGCCAAGACACACACAAGGAAAGGCGAGCTGCTTCTGGCTTCCGGGGATGCCGCGGCTGCGCTTGAGCACTTCAACTGTGCGTACAAGCTGGACAAGGGCGCCACACGCGCGCTGCTCGGCGCGGCGAGGGCGTCACAGTCGTTGCAAAAGTACGATGACTGCGCCCGCTACGCCCGCCTTGCGCTGGGTGAGGACGAGAAACAGCCCTACCAGGCCCACTACCTCCTCGGTGCAGCGCTCGCCAAGATGAAGAAGAGAAAGGCGGCGGAGAAGGCGCTCCAGCGCTACATTGAGCTCAATCCGAACATCGATAAGACACAGAAGCCGATAGTTGTATTCACCAGGGACAATGATGTCAACCTGGTTGTGCGGCGAACAACCCCCGGCGTGGACATCGAGAAGCGCCTCAAGTACACACCCGAAGAGCTTGCGGAGGGCAGGGAACTGATAAGGGCGCTTGTCAAGGAGGAGTCGGTCAGGCTGCGCCTTACTCAGGAAGAGATAGCGGTGCTGCTCGAATACATTGCCCAGGCTTACGGCAAGAAGGCCCCGGAGATGATTGCCGATTTCCTTGCCGACCGGGAAAAGACTTACGGGAAGGTCAAGGCAACGCTTGGGCGCGAAAGCAAACTGCCGCGTGAAAAGCTCGGCAAGCTTGCGGCGGCCGACAACCCCCCTGTAACCACCGAAGCGCTTCTGTCCATGCTCGAGCCAGGCGAGGCGCTCAAGCGGCTCGAAGCCCTGGTGATTTCCCATCCCCAGGTTGCACGCTACCACTATCTCCTGGGCCGATACTACATGAGCAACCCGAAGAAGTTCGGCAAAAAGGCAATGAAACGCTTCGAGCTTGCGGCCGGGTTCGACAAGGGGAACGCTCTCTACCACTACGCGCTTGCCTACGCCAGCCTGAAAATGCACGACCAGGCCAGGATGCTCAACGAGCTGGCCACGGAAAAGGTTGATATGAAGAAGCTCGAATCTGAGCGGGTTCCTGTCGCCCGGGAGAGGCTCAGGATTCTTTCCCAACTGGATTTCGCCAGGCGGATACGCAAAGTGACTGCCTGGACTCTGGATGACCAGTTCGCGCCCAAGATTGTCAAAGAGCTTCTCGATGCGATAGTCGCTATTGCGGAGGGTTTTCGCAAGGATGACCTCTATTACTGGGGCGTTGAGATGGGCAAGCTGGCCTACCTTCTGACTTTCGAACTGGAGAAGCACGCCTCCTCAGCGGTTATGCGCATGAGCGCGCGCTCGGCGAGAGAGTCGGCGCTCAGTGTTATTGTGGGGCTCTATGCCGATGCCGGGGCGGACCCCGGCGAGCCGAACCGCAAGAAGTACGAGAGCGAACTGCCATCCTGGCGCGAGAAGCTCGCCAAGGTGGAGAAGGAGAGCCTTGTCTATCTGCGCGCTTACGTCGAGTTCCTCAAGCGCTGCGAGCGTGCTTTCCAGATTCTGCCATACAGCGAGCCGTCAGAAGCTGACAGGTTCGTTGACAGGCTCCTGAAAGGCGAGATACAGGTGCTCACAGAAGAGGTCGACAGGATAAAGAAACAGGAGAGCAGGAGAAGAGGAAAACAGAATACAGAATGAAGAATACAGGATACTACAGGCCTCAGTTCTCAAGCCTGTTATGTGAGTTAGCTCAAAGGGGAGACAGGACATGGCAATACACGCGGTATGCAAGTTCTGCGGGCACAAGATGAACGTGCCCGACAAGTTCCGGGGAAAGAAGGTAAGCTGCACCGGCTGCGGCAGGAAGACGCGTGTCCTCACCGCCCTCGAGTTGAGCGTTGAGAAAGCAAGCGAGGAAAAGGAATCTCGTTCAAGCCGGGAAAAACCCAGGGAACCGGAAAAACCCACGCAGCCGCAGCAAGCTCCTGCGCCGAAGGTGGTGACGCCACCGTCAACCGGTGCCGCGACAAGGTACCCGGCTCTCAGGACTCTCAGGGCGGTTTTCACCTTTTTCGCATACCTTGTCGGAGTGCTGGGCGTGGCGGTCGGCATACTCCTCTTCCTATGGTCGCAAGGCCCGCAGGAGGGACTGCTTCTGCTGCTGGGTTTCTTCGTGGGCGGCGCGGTGGCTTTCTGCCTCTTCAAGCTCCTGGCCGAAGCGGCGCGTCTCGGCGCCGACCTGGGCGATATGGAATCAAGAATGCTTGAGCTGCTCCTCGACATGCGCGACAAGCTGGGCAAACTCAGAAGGTAATATCCTGGCCTGTGTTATTTAGGCGGTACAGGCTTGCCCTGGTCTCTTAACATTTGCTCGGCCGCGTTACGCAGAAAATTGAGCTCTTTCGACTTGCCGGCAATCTCTTCAATCTGCCCAATCACCGCCAATGCATCGAGCGCTCTGCCGAGCTGCAGGTATGTCTGGGCAAGCGTGCGCCGGAAGCCGGTCTCCCCGGGGAAGCGGCTTATCGCCTTATTCAGCGTCTCTATTGCATCCTCGTGTCTCTCAAGCGCCGCCTGGCAGATTACGAGACCGTGGTAGGCTGCGGGCAGCTTGGGGGTGCCCGCCAGCGCATGCCGGAACTTCTCCACGGCACTGCTGTATTTCCCTGTGGAGGCAAGCAAGTTCCCCATGTGCGTCAGGAGCACGGTGTCTTCGGGGTGCTCGTTGAGCATCTCCTCAAGCATGGCGATTGCCCTGCCAGGCTGGCCGAGCCTCTCATAGCAGGTAACAAGAAGCTCGCGCGCCTTCTCTTTCCGGTTCGGGGCTGCAAGCGACTTCTCGAGATGCCCCGCCACTTTTTCCCAGAGCTCCTCATTGAAGAGAACTGTTCCGAGGATGTGGTGCACGTCGAGGTTCTCGGGGTCGCGCAGGGTAAGCTCTTCAAGCACCGCCGCCGCATCCCGCGTCCTGCCCAGTGAGGCGAGCGCCATGCTCTTCACCTGCATCGCGCTGAGGTTTTCAGGGTCTTCCTTCAGGACCGCGTCGACCTTCTCGAGCGCCGATTGCGCCTTACCCTGGTCGAGGTCCTCGAGTGCGGCCGCAATCGGCATCTCCCGGGGCTTTCCCGCTGCCTCAGGCGGGCTCTCTTCCTCGCGGCTGCAGGATATGCACAAGACCGCCGCGGCAAATACGGCGAGGATGGCGGGCAGTCTCATGTTCCCACCTCCGTTTGTGGCCCGCTGCAGCGAAGTTCTGCGGCGCGCCTGTGGGCTTCAAGGCCTTCAAGGGCGGCCAGCTCGGCCGCCATAGGCGCTATCTTCTGCGCGCCGGCCCGGGTAACCTGCTGGACAGTGACAAACTTCAGGAAGTTGTGCACGGAAAGCCCGGCCGTGTAGCGCGCCGCACGGGCGGTAGGCAGGATATGGTTCGCCCCCGTCGAGTAGTCAGAGAGGGCGCACGAGGAGTACGGCCCGATTAGCAGCGTCCCGCAGTTGACTATTCTGCCTGCAAGCTGGTGGGGCCTGCGGACCATAAGCTGGCAGTGTTCCGGGGCAACTTCATTAACGTATGCGGCCGCTTGCGTGATGGCCGGTACAAGCAGGATGGCGTTGCGCCTTAGAGCTGTTCCTGCAGTTTGCGCGGTTGGCAAGTCTGCGAGCTGTCTTTCGAGTTCCTTGTTGAGCGCGTGCGCCCACTTCTCTGAGTCGGTTATCACCAGAACAGCGGCATCAGGGTCGTGTTCGGCCTGTGCGAGTATATCTGCCCCGGCAAAGCTTACAGGTGCAGCAGAGTCAGCTACTACTGTAAGCTCTGTAGGCCCTGCAACAAAGTCAAGGCCCACCTCACCGTAAAGCTCTTTCTTGGCGGCAGCGACGTAGGCGTTTCCGGGACCTGCTATTACATCCACTCGCGGGACTGTACGGGTGCCAAGCGCCATGGCTGCGACAGCCTGCGCACCGCCCATGTTGAATACCCTGTGCGCACCTGCAATCTTTGCAGCCGCAACAGTAAGCGGGCGCGCATTCGGAGTGCAGACTATTACTTCACAAACGCCGGCAATACAAGCGGGAACTACCCCCATGATGGCAGTTGATGCGAGCGGGTAACGGCCACCAGGCACGTAGATGCCTGCGCGCCCAACAGGCACCACCACCTGTTCGAGCGTAACACCGTCACAAGTGTGACGGAGCTTCTTGAGCTGCGCAAGCTGCCTGCGTGAGAAATCCCTGACTTTGCCGGCGGCTGTGCGAAGGAGCCGGCGCACACGCGGCTCAACCTGCCCGTAAGCGGCATCGATTTCTTTCGGGGAAAGCTCGATGCGTTTCAGTGTTACTGAATCGAATCGCTTCGTGTATTTGAGAACAGCCCTATCTCCCTCGCGTCGGACATCAGCTATGATTCTGCGCACTGCGGGCAGCACGCGCTGAAGGGAGTCTGGCCGCTTGTAGCGCGTGGGGAGACGTTTCCTGATTTTGAGCATGCAGTTCACCTCAGTCAAAACAGCTTCGTTTGCCTGTGTGACAGGCGGGGCCGTGCTGGTGTACCGTAAAGAGCAGGGTGTCGCGGTCGCAGTCGAAGCGGGCGCTAACCAGGTCCTGGTAGTTGCCGGAGGTCTGGCCCTTTATCCAGAGCTCTTTGCGCGAGCGGCTCCAGTAGGTGGCGCGGCCTGTCTCAAACGATGCAAGGAGCGACTCCCTGCTGGAGTACGCGACCATGAGGACGGTTCCGTCTGCATCCTGTGTCACAGTCGGCACAAGGCCGCCCGCCTTGTCGAAATCCACGACGGAGGCGAAGCTCTCAGCAAGGTCAAGCCTGCCTGTGTAGATGGCCATCCCGAGCTGCGAATCGACCCCCATGGATTCAAGCTGCCTTATCTCGTCAACCGTCGAGATGCCACCGGCCGCGGTAATGCGGCGCGAGGTGGCGGACTTGAGCTGTTCAATTGCCGCGATGTCCGTGCCGCCGAGCATTCCTTCCCTGTCAACGATTGTGTAGAGGAACCCGGAACAATAGTCCTCCAGTTCCCTGGCTGCCTCGACAGGTGTTCGACCGGTTCCTTTGCGCCACGCCTCGACAACGACCTGCCCGCCCGAGGTGTCGAGCGCCACGATTGTGCGGTCTCGGGGCAGCCTGTCCAGGAATTCAGGCGAGGCCGCAGTGCCAATGATAATGGCCTTCGCGCCCGCATCGAGATACGCCTGGGCGGTCTCAATATCACGGATTCCACCTCCGACACGGCAGTCCGCCGCCGAGCACAGTTCGCAAATGAGCTCACGGTTGGAACCCTTCTTCATTGCGGCATCGAGGTCAATGACTGCGACATCACCGTACTTGCGGAACTTGACTATCAGCTCTGCGGGAGCACCCCCGTCGAGTACCTTCTCCCGGCCTTGTCGAAGCTGGACAGCCCTGCCGCCCATTATGTCGATTGAGGGAACTATCATAGCCTTGTGGATATTCCTTTCTCTTTCATGTGCAGCTTGACATCCTTGACAGAGTAAGTCCCGTAATGGAACAGCGAGGCGATTATGGCTGCGTCGGCGTTTGTCCTGATAAACATCTCGTTTATGCTCTCGAGTGTGCCGGCGCCGCCGGAGGCGATAACCGGGATTGACAGCATCTTCACGACACGCCCTGTGAGCTCGAGGTCGAATCCCGCCTGCGTGCCGTCGGCATCCATGGAGGTAAGGAGAATCTCGCCAGCGCCGAGTTCCTGTACCTGCTTCATCCATTTCAGAGCATCGATTCCGGTTGGCCGTCGGCCCCCGTGGGTATAGACTTCCCAGGAATCCTCTTTGCGCTTGGCATCGACCGCGACCGTGATGCACTGGGCGCCGAATCGGTTGGAGCCGAGGCGGACGATTTCGGGGTTCTCTACGGCGGCGGTGTTGAGCGAGACCTTGTCGGCGCCTGCGAGCAGCATATTGCGCATATCCTCTACCGTACGTAGGCCGCCGCCGACGGTGAAGGGAATGAAAATCCTCTCAGCGACGCGGCGGACGACTTCTACCATTATGTCGCGTTTCTCGTGGGAGGCCGTGATGTCGAGAAACGTAATCTCGTCGGCGCCCTCGGTGTAGTACTTCTCGGCAAGCTCAACCGGGTCGCCGGCGTCCCGTATGTTGACGAATTTCACGCCCTTTACGACACGCCCTTCGCGGACGTCAAGACATGGTATTACGCGCTTGGTTAAGATTTCACCCACCTCCTGAGAAGTTCGAGCCCTGCCTTGGCGCTCTTTTCGGGATGAAACTGCACCGCGACGACATTGTCCTTTCGCACAGCCGTGACAAACTCCTCGCCCATGTAGGTCGCCCTTCCAGCTACTGTTTCTTCGTCTTCCGGCCTGACGTGGTAGGAGTTTATGAAATAGAAGTAGCCGCTCTGGAACAGGTCGTTCCCGGCGCTCTGCGTGAGGTTCCAGCCTATCTGGGGCACCTTGGGTGTGCGGAACTTGACCACCCGGCCCTCAAAGATGCACAGGCCCTCTCCCTGGTCCTCCTCGCTGTGCTCGAAGAGCACCTGCAGGCCCATGCAGATACCGAAGTATGGCTTGCCCGAGGTAATCAGGTCTCTGAGCACGGTGCAGAAGCCTTTGTCCCGGAGCCGCGACATGACTGCGCCCCATGAGCCCACGCCGGGAAAGAGGATTTTGTCAGCTTCCGTCAGGAGTGCGGGGTCTGCCACAAGCTGAGCTTGGGCGCCTATCTTGTTGAGCGCGTTCAGAGCGCTCTGCAGGTTTCCAGTACCGGAATCGAGCACCGCTATCATCTACAGTCTGCCTTTCGTGCTCGGGATTCTGCCCTTGAGGCGCGGCTCAATCTCGCACGCCTGGCGCAGCGCGCGTGCGAAGGCCTTGAAAATCGCCTCCACCTTGTGGTGCTCGCTGCGTCCGGCAAGCATGCGCACGTGGATGTTGGCCACGAGGTTCGCGGCGAAGGCCTCGAAGAAGTCAATGACAAGGCTGGCGGAGAAATCGCCGACCTTTCGCCTTTTATGCTGGTAGTCGATTTTGGCGACGGGTCGCGCGGAGATGTCCACCGCGGCCATTGCCAGCGCTTCGTCCATGGGAACGACAGCCCAGCCGTAGCGCTTGATACCGCCCTTGTTTCCCAGCGCCTTGCTGAAAGCCTGGCCCAGGACAATGCCGGTATCTTCGACCAGATGATGCTGGTCCACTTCAAGGTCGCCGGATGCCTTGACCTTCAGGTCGAAAAGACCATGGTGGGCGAAGAGCTCGAGCATGTGGGCGAGAAAGCCTATCGGGTATTCGACCTTTGCCTTTCCCGCACCGTCAACGTTGAGCTCGACCAGAATCCGCGTCTCTTTCGTCTTGCGTGTTATCTTCGCTTTTCTCAATTAGTGCACCTTTCAGAAGTTCAGTTTCGTCAGCACCCGGGGCAGCTCGTTGACGCTGTCCAGGACATCTTTAGCACCTCGCTGCGTGAGCAGGTCGGCACGCACCGCCTGTCCTACTCCCGCCGGCACCACGCCGACCGGTATGCAGCCTGCGCGGGTTGCGGCTTCCATGTCGTCCACAGTGTCGCCGACGTAGATGCACTCAGTTGCGTGCAGCTCTCTCATGGCTTTGCGCAGGGGGTGTGGGTCGGGTTTCATCCTGCCGTTGGCATCCTCCATTGCGACAAGCGTCAGGAACTTGTCTGACACGCCCCACATCCTGAGTGCGAGCAGGGCCTCGGCACGCGGGCGCCCCGTCACAATGGCGAGCTTGTAGGAAGCTGTTAGCGAGTTCAGTATGCTCTTGTTGAGCATCCATTTCTCGCTGTTTATGAGTCCCGGTTTCCTCTTGCCGCCAAGATATATGCGCTGGAAATGCGCCATTACCTGCTGGATGCTGGCTGGCCGGCCGAGCCTGTCGATAATGCGTTTCGTCAGGAGCCAGTCGTTGTTCGCGTTGCCTTCTTCCTTGGCTTCCTGAATCTGCCTGTAGGTTACTCTTCGTCCCGTGAAGTGTTCGGCAGTCAGCTTGATTGCCCTGCGGTATGAGCGGCTGACATCCACCAGGACGCCATCCATGTCAAACACGATTGCCTTCGTGCTCAGGATTCGCCTCAGGGAGTCAAGCAGGACTTCACACTGGTCCCTGGTGCCCACGCCGACCCGGACGCAGCCTTCGAGCAGGGGCTCCGAGGAGCGGTCGCGCACGAGAATCCCGCTGCGTCTGAGCGCTTCGACCACGAAGCCCGCCTTCTCCCCAAACTTGACGAGGTAGAAGTTTGCCCCGGAAGGGTAGACTTTCAGGCCAAGCCTGGCCAACCCGGCTCTCAGGAACTTCTTCGCGCTTTTCACCTGCGTGACATACGCGGCGACGTAGCGCCTGTCAGTCAGGGCCGCTTTTGCACAGGCGCAGGCAACCGAGTTTACGGAGTAGGGCGAGATGACTTTCGAGAGCGCGGCAATGGCGTCGGCTGTCCCCAGCACGTATCCGACGCGAAGCCCCGCCAGCCCGTATGCCTTCGACAGGGTTTGAATCACAAGGACGTTGGGATACTTCCCGATTAGCTCAATTGCGCTGCGGGCGAGGTACTGGTGGTAGGCTTCGTCAATCACGACCAGGCTGCCGGCAGCCTTGCGGACAATACGCTCGACATCCCGGGGCAGTATCTCGGTACCCGTGGGATTGTTGGGGTTGACAAGAACGACGATTCGCGTGCTGCCTGTGATAGCACTGAGAACGCGTCTGACGGGGAAGGATAAATCACGGTTGTAGAGGACTTCCTTGATTTTCGCCTGCCGGAGACGCGCATAGATGGGGATCATGGCAAAGGTGGGGACAGGTATGATTACCTCCTGCCCCTTGTCGAGATAGGCATCGAAGATATAGCGAAGCGCTTCGTCCGAGCCGTTGGTGAGGAGAATGTTACGGGGGTGCAGTTCGCCGTACGGCGAACAGTGCCTGGCGAGGAGGGCGCGCAGCTCGTTGTATTCGGGGTACACTGAAATGTCCTCGTCTGTGAGCTCTCGCAGGACTTTCAGCACCGCCGGGGAGCATCCGAGAGTATTCTCGTTGAAGTCGAGACGGAGCTTCCCCTTGCGCCCTTCGGGAGGTGCGCAGTACGGCTCCAGTTTTTGCACTACTGGTCTTGGCTCAATCACGGCGGCCTCCGGCCGCAACCAAAGAATAACCACAGATTTCACAGATTGCGCAGATTACAGAAGACAGGAATAGAATGAAGAACGAAGGATACAGAATACAGAATGGAGTCTGTTGCGCAAGGCGCATCCGCATCCCCCTGTATTCTGTCTACTGTATTCTGTGTTCTGCACCTTGTTCCTGTATTCTGTCTACTGTGATTTGCATTCTATTTGAGAGAGCAGGCAATCTCAAGTGAAAAGTGGTGCGGGGCCACGCTACTTCTCTTTGGGGGTTTCTGGCTGGAGTACGCGGGGCGCGTTTTGTGGCCGGCCGGGATGCACCACGTCGATTGTCAGGAAGAATAGCAGTTGCGTCTTGTCGATTTCGTGTCGCGTCGAGCTGAAGAGGTAGCCCAGGAGCGGGATATCTCCGATTATCGGCACGCTGCGTTTCAGGAGCAGCCTGCGGTTTTCGAGGAGGCCGGCGATGACGAGTGTCTGGCCGCTTTCGACAGTAACTGTCGTCTCGCAGTTGCGCGTCGAGACAATGGGGTTGGATATGCCTCCGACCAGTGCCGGGTCGGTCCAGCCTGTAAGGGAGGACACCTGCGGTCTGACAAAGAGTTTCACCGCGTTGGCGCCGATGAACTTGGGTGTTACTTTGAGTTCCACACCGACTTTCTTGAATCGGGTGAAGTACTGGGTCTGAGTGCCGATTACCTTAACTTCCTGGAAGGGAACTTCCTGGCCTGTGTGCAGGGTGGCGGTGGCGCCCTTGGCGACGAGGATGTCGGGGCACGAGAGTATTTCGGCGTTCCCGGATTCACGCAGCATGCGGATAAGCATGTCTATCTGCCCGGAGTGTTTGCCTTTGGTGAACAGGGTCAGGGTTGCCCCCTGGAACTCGGTAGCACCAGGTTTGAGCGAGTCGAGGTAGTTCTTTGGATGGAGCTTGGAGTCAATCCGTCTGAGCAGGCTTGAGCGGTCGGAGCGGTCCTGGGTGTACTCGAATCCATACTCCAGCGACGAAGTTGCGGATATCTCTACAACGCGGACCTTGATATGGACCTGTGGAGTCTCGCAGTCGAGGCGGCGCAGAAGCCGGGCTATGTCTTTCAGGCCCTTCTCGGAGCCGGTTATCAGCAGCATGTTTGTTTCCGGGTACGCAATCAGTCGCGCCGTCCCTTTCCAGTTGTTCAGGATGCCAATCAGCTTGCCGGCATCCTGGAACCTGGCGCGATAGAACTTGGTCAGCTTGCCATCCGGTTCGCGGCGGCAGCCTGTCAGGAAGCTTTTAACAAAGAGCTCCTCGCTGTTTCCGGCAGATTCGGTCCGCCGTACGGCGGACTCATCGGCGGGGTCCACTTTCTGCTCAACAGTAAGCGGCGGGCGGGCGCGCTGCAGCGGGATGGCCTCGTTGCCGCGGAGCTCGAAGGTGTGAGTAGCGCATGACAGGCAGCAAAGAACCAGGATACTTGCTGCTGAATGGTAGAAGTACTTCTTCATCAGCGGTCCTCTGGCAGAGAATACAGTATACAGTAGACAGAACGATGAAGAGAATACAGTATACAGTAGACAGAATACAGGGAGAAGAAGGATGCACCTTGTGCAACAAATTTCATTCTGTATCCTGTATCCTTACGTTCTTCATTCTATTCCTGTATCCTTCATTCTGTATTCTATTTTCCCCTCTCGCCTCACGCCTTTTCCTGCGCTGCTATTTCCCGGTCTTATCCGGCTGAATCACTCGCGGTGCGTTTTCCGGCCTGCCGGGGTGCACCACTTCGACTGTCAGAAAGAACAGCAGTTGCGTCTTGTCAATTTCGTGGCGCGTTGAGCTGAAGAGATACCCCAGCAGCGGGATGTCGCCGAGAATAGGCACACTGCGCTTGATAAGCAGCCTGCGGTTCTCAAGGAGGCCGGCGATGACAAGTGTCTGACCGCCCTGTATTGAGACTGTCGTCTCGCAGTTGCGGGTAGAGACTATCGGGTTGGATATGCCGCCTACCAGGGCAGGGTCGGTCCAACCGGTAAGGGATGAAACCTGCGGCTTGACGTAGAGCTTGACAGCGTCATCACCGATAAGCAGAGGCCTGACGGAGAGCTCTACGCCGACCTTCTTGAAGCGCGTGAAGTATTGTGTTTGAGTGCCTATCACATTGACCTGCTGATAGGGGATTTCCTGACCAGTGTGCAGGCTGGCAGTACCGCCTCTGGAGACGAGGATGTCGGGGCAGGAAAGTATTTCGGCGTTTCCCGATTCGTGCAGCATGCGGATAAGCATGTCCACCTGCCCGGAGTGCTTCCCGCTGGTAAACAGGGTGAATGTCGCGCCCTGGAACTCGGTAGCTCCCGGCTTGAGTGAATCGGTGTAGTTCTTGGGATTGAGCTTGGCCCTGATTTCTTTCAGGAGGCTCGAGCGGTCGGAGCGGTTCTGGATATACTCAAACCCGTACTCGAGCGACGAAGTTGGGGAGATTTCGACTATCCGCACCTTTATATGGACCTGAGGCGCGTCGCAGTCGAGCCGGTGGAGGACGCGGGCTATGTTCTTCAAGCCATCTTCAGAGTCGGTTATCAGCAGCATGTTGGTTTCAGGGTACGGGATAAGCCGCGTCTGCTTGCCTTTCCAGTTGCCCAGAAGGGCTATGAGCCTTTTGGGGTCCTGGTACTGCGCCCGGTAGAACTTCGTCAGCTTGCCGTCAGTTTCCCGGCGGCAGTCCACAAGGAAGTTCTTGACAAAAAGCTCCTCGCTGTTTTGCCCCGGCTTGGCCTCGGTGTCAGCGGCCTGTTCGGGCTCCTGCACCTTCTGCTCAACGATGAGCGGCGGGCGGGTGCGGTGCAGCGGGATGGCCTCGTCGCCGCGAAGCTCGAAGGTGCGGGTAACGCACGACAGGCAGCAAAGCAGGACAAGCCCTGGCGCCAACAGGCACAGGCATCTCTTCATCAGCGGCCCTCCGGCTTGCGCTCTACCTCAGCCACAACAAGATGAGTTATGTCCGGGATCGTCGTGTCGGGTGCGAGAGCCTTGATGGCGCCGCGCTCGGCCACGAGGTCGTGCTTGCTCGAAACGGCGACCGCCTTGAGAGCGTCTTTGAATACTTTGTTGGCCTTCATGAGCAGAACCCAGTATTCGGGGTCATTCTCATCGAGCTTCCTTTCGCCGATGAGCTTATACTCGTGGATGTGCGGGAATACCTCGTCGGCATTCACCGTTGCCGGCTTCGCGAATGACGCGCAGTCGCCGTAGTATACTTTCTGGCTGTCGAGCACCTCGTACTTTTCACCCTTGGCGAACACGCCGGTGGATAACAGCACCAGGCTGACAATAACCGCGGCAATTGCACACAATCGCATGACACACACCTCTGAAAAGCCGTTCTCCTCGTACTATTATACGCCTGGGCTGCTGCCGGTCAAGCGTTATAACCGCCTTTATGGCCAATCAGGGCCATGGCTTCTGCGCGGGTCTTGGCGTTTGTCCTGAAAATCCCGCGCACGACACTGGTAGTCATTCGGGAGCCCGGTTTCTTTACTCCCCGCATCGTCATGCACAGGTGCTGCGCCTCCATAACCACCATGACGCCTTTCGGGTTCAGGCGCTCGTTAACTGCCTCTGCAATCTCCGTGGTGAGCCGCTCCTGCACCTGTAGCCGCCTTGCGCATGTCTCAACCACCCGCACCAGCTTGCTCAGGCCAGTAATCTTCTTGTCCGGGATATAGGCCACGTGGCAGAACCCTGTAAACGGCAGCAGGTGGTGCTCGCACATGGAGTAGAACGGCACATCCTTTACGAGAATTATCTCGTCGTGCTCGTGCTGGCCTATGACCTTAATCAGCTCGGCCGGATTCGCGCCAATACCGGAATAGATCTCCTCACACATCCTGGAAACCCGCTCAGGCGTCTCGCGAAGACCCGGACGTTCCGGATTCTCCCCGATACCCTCGAGCAGCAGTCTCACTGCCTGTTTGATTTTCTCGCTGTCCAAGACAACTCCCCCGCAATGTGTAAGCAAGGGGGGTAAGGGGATACTGGAGATATGGAGATAGAATGTAAAAGACTATCTCCTTTACCCCATAATCTCCAAATCTCCTTTTCTTACACACCTTAATTGTTAGAGAATGCCAAGTTGCGAAAGAACCTCAACAAGCCTGCGCTTGTTATCCTCTTCCATACTAACCAGGGGAAGCCTGAATTCTTCCCTTATTTTCCCCATTGCCCCAAGGGCGGTCTTGACTGGTATGGGGTTTGTTTCGATAAAAAGCGCCTTGAAAAGGGCAAGAAGCGTGTTGTGAACCGAGAGCGCGCCGCGGGCATCCCCCGACAGGTAGGCCTTGACGAGACTCTGCATTTGGGCAGGCGCGACATTGCTTGCGACAGAGATTACCCCCTTGCCCCCCAGTGACAGAATCGGCAGCGTAAGGCTGTCATCGCCTGAGAGGACAGACAGTGTTGTGTTGGCACAGAGGCGCGAGACCTGCCCAAGGTAACCGCTTGCCTCCTTGATGGCAACTATGTTCTCGCGCTGGGCGAGACGCTCCACCACTTCGGCCGGCAGGTTCCTGCCGGTGCGGCTTGGCACGTTGTAGAGGACAAGCGCAAGTGAAGTTGATTTCGAGATTTCGAGGTAGTGCTGGTACAATCCCTCGGGAGTGGGTTTGTTGTAGTAAGGTGAGACAAGGAGTGCGCCATCGGCGCCGACTTTCTCCGCGTGGGCTGTCAGCTCGATGGCGGTCCGTGTCGAGTTGGAACCCGTGCCCGCTATCACCTTCACGCGCCCGCGCACCTGCCTGACTACAAACTCTATGACCTCGCCGTGCTCTTTCTCAGTCAGTGTCGCAGATTCGCCTGTCGTGCCGCAGGGCACTACTCCGCTTACGCCGGACTCCACCTGCCACTCCACGAGCCGGCCAAGCGCATCATAGTCTACTTCTCCACCGGCAAAGGGGGTGACTATGGCGGTATGCACGCCTTCAAACACGCTCATGCCATGCTACCTTACAAGGAGGCTCTTCATGTCTCTGACAGCGACCTCAAGGCCCGTAAAGACGGCCCGTGAGATAATGCTGTGGCCAATGTTGACCTCCACAATCTCCTCTATCTGCACAATGGGCTCGATATTGTGGTAGTTGAGCCCGTGGCCCGCGCAGACTCTCAGACCGGCTTGGGCTGCAAGCTGCGCTGCCGTTCTTATGCGCTTGAGCTCGCGGCGGATTGCCCGGTCGGTACGTGCGTTGGCGTAGGCGCCGGTGTGCAGCTCCACCATGTCGGCCCCCGTGTCAGCAGAAGCCTTTACCTGCTCCGGGTCTGGGTCGATAAACAGGCTAACTTTGATTTTCTTCGCGTGGAAGCGTTTTATCGCATTTTCTATTTTTTTCTTCTTGCCGGCCGCGTCGAGCCCGCCTTCGGTTGTTACCTCCTGCCTGCGCTCGGGAACGAAAGTCACCTGTTCGGGCCTGACGTTCAACGCTATCCCGATGATAGACTCCGTGACTCCCATCTCGAGGTTTATGGCAGTGAATACGGAGGAGCGCAGGAGGCGCAGGTCGCGCTCCTGAATGTGGCGCCTGTCCTCACGCAGGTGGATTGTCACCAGGTCAGCGCCTGCCATCTCTGCTACATATGCCCCGAAGACCGGGTCGGGCTCGCGCCCTTTCCTCGCCTCACGAAGAGTGGCAATGTGGTCAACGTTTACCCCAAGTCGCACGCTCACAGTCGCCTCCTGTTTCATACATGACCCGAGAAAAAGAGATAGAGCTGGTAACCGCAGTAAACAGCCACTCCAGCCAGTCCAAGGGTGACAAAGACCTTCAGTGTATCAAGCGCGGGGCTGTATAACTCCAGCAACTCCTCGCCGCTGCCCGTAATGAGCATTTCCAGGTGCCCTGCAAGCTCTTCACAGGTCTGGTAGCGCTCGCTCTTGTCGCGCCTGAGGCAGCGCATGCATATTTCCTGCGCCGCCAGCGGTATCTCGGGGTTGGTCAGTCTCGGTTCCGGCGCATCCTGGCTTATCTTTTTCAGCAGTATCTCGATTGGCGAGGGGGAGTCGAACGGCGGGTTGCCCGTGAGCATCTCAAAGAGCAGGGTGCCGAGCTGGTATATGTCCGTGCGAGCATCGAAGGCGGCCGGTGACGCCTGGGCCTGGCACTGCTCGGGAGCCATGTAAGTGGGTGTGCCCATGGCGTAGCCTGAGCGGGTGAGCCGGCTCGTCTGCTCCTCCTTCACTGCCAGGCCGAAGTCGGTAAGCACAATCCGCCCCGTTTCCTTCTCCATGAGGATGTTGCTCGGCTTCACGTCGCGGTGGTAGATGCCCCGCCTGTGCGCGTAGTGAAGCGCCAGTGCAAGCGTATAAGCGATTTCAAGGCTCTTCTTGATGGTCGGTCTTCGTCTCTCGAGCACGTCCTCGAGGCTTTCTCCTTCGACAAACTCCATGGCGAAGTAGTAGCGCCCTTCGGATACGTTCAGGTCGTAGATTGCAACTATGTTCGGGTGCGAGAGCCTTGCTATTGACTCGGCCTCGTGCTTGAAACGCGTGACTTCGTTCTCGGAGGAGCGCTTCTCATCAAGCAGCATCTTCAGAGCCACGATACGGTCGAAATCTTTGCGCTTCGCCTTGTAGACCACGCCCATGCCGCCCCGTGAGATTTCCGCAATCAGCTCGTAGTCTCCAATGTGATGCCCCGCGGGTGCGCGCCTGTGCTCATCCTCGGCGACTTCGGGGCTGGCGAGCTGACTCGGCTCCTCGAGCGTTGCCCCACCGCATTTGCGGCATGTTATTGCCATTTGCGGCAGGTAGCCTTCAACGTTGAACTGAGTAGTACACTTGGGGCAGCGCAGGATGGTCTTGTGCTGGCAGCGCAGCAGCATCTCGACCTGCCCCACGGACAGGTAGCCCTTCATAATCATAACCTGGCCCAGGCGGTATTTCTTCCCCATGTCCCTAAGAAGTGCCTGCTCCCGGAGCGACTCGAACACCTGCTCCTTCTTGGCCATGCCCAGCTTGACGGCGATGCGTCCGAAAAGTATCTCCCTCTTGGGTACCCGCAGCCTCGCGTGCATCTTTCCGAGACGCTTATCCTGCAGGCGAAGCACTGTCTCGAGGTTGTCCTGGGTGATGTAGCCCTTCTCCCGGAGCAGCTTGCCGAGCGGCTCCTTGCGCCCATCAACCTGGAGCCTGACACACTCGTCAAGATATTCCCTGGTGATGAAGCCCCTGGCGAGCGCTATCTTGCCGAACAGGATGTCTTCTTGCCCAGTCAAAAACCGACTCCCAGGCATTCAAGATGCTCTACGTAGACGGCAGACAGATGAATAAATCCCTGTATGCTGTCTGCCCTCTGTGCAAGACATTTCTGTAGGTAAAACCCGCTAAACCCGGTCTTTGCGAGGAGGAGGCGCAGCCTCCGACGCGGCAATCCGACGAAGTCGTTGCGAGGAACGAAGTGACGCGGCAATCTCATACGGTTGGGTTTGCTTCGCTCCGCTCGCAACTTCGGCTTCACCCGCCGTCCGGCGGG